>CAJFUU010000338.1 GCA_904420265.1 uncultured Clostridia bacterium | reverse complement strand
GTGCGGCGGCGCGCAGGCGTCGGTTGGGGCTTACGTAACGCAGGACAACCTTCCCGTATTCAGCGTGCCGTATTATACGCAGCAGACCTTTATTGGCACCGTGAACGCAGGCGACGCTCTTGAGGTGCTCGCCATCCAGGGCGACTGGGCAATGGTCGCGCGCGACGGCAATATCGGCTATACGGGCGTGGCTTATCTCACCCCGGCTTCCAGCGGCGGCAGTTCGTCCGCATCCACGCAGCGCATTCCGGGCTACGTAACGCAACCCACGGCGCTTTATGCGGCTCCTTCCTTTTCCGCACAGCAAATCACTTACCTGAACTGGGGCACGCAAGTGTACGTAACGGCCATTCAGGGCGACGCCGCCAGGGTAGAGAATGCCGACGGCTCCATCGGCGGTTATGTCCCCCTGGGCTGCCTGAGTCCCACGCAGCCGCAGCGCATTGAGGGCTACGCCGCCTGCGACGCGCCGTTGTATCAAAGTGCTTCTTCCTCTTCCAGGCAGATTACCACCATCCCCCTGGGCACGGCGGTTTACGTAATTGGCATGACGGGCAATTTCTGCTGCGTGCAGAACAGCGAGGGCACGATTACCGGCTATGTGTACACGTCCCTTCTGAGCCAGACGCCGGTCGTCACGCAAAGCGTTCCCGGCTATACCGCCTGCAACACGGCCCTGTTCCAGCTGCCGTCGCTTTCTTCGAACAACTTCGCTCTGGCCGCCGGCACGCCTTTGTACGTCATCGGCTACAGCGCGGACGGCAACTTCTGCTGCGTGCAGAATGTAGAGGGCACGGTTCGCGGCTACATACCCCGCGCGCATCTGACCAGGAACGCCCCGCAGTCGTCGGCATTGGATCAGCTCAAGGCGCAGGTCATCATGGCCGACTGGTTTGACAGCGCCCGCTACGCGCTCAACCCCGGCAGCTATTATACGCTTTACGACATCCGCAACGGGCAGACCATCAACGTCAAGTACACCACCGGTTCTTCGCATATGGACATCGAACCGGCCACCGCTGAAGACACGGCCAAGCTGTTGCAGGCGCTGGGCGGAAGCTGGACGTATGTGCGCACACCGTTTATACTGATCGCCGAGGGCTGCTTTGTCGCCGCCTCTCTCTATGGCGAGCCGCATGGCAGCACCGACACCATCTCCGGTAACAACATGGACGGCGTCGTCTGCCTGCATCTCACAAACAGCCGCACGCACGGCAGCGACCGCGTGGACGAAGACCATCAGGCCGCCATTCTCACAGCATACAACTGGGCGCACAGCTAAGCGCGTTTGAAAAAGGGAAAAACGGGCGGGGATTTTTCGCGAAGAATTTGAAGGCTTTGCAACGCCAAACGGCGGAAAAGGCACCGGAGTATAAGTACATTTGAAGGTGTTTTCAAACAACTCCAACGCCCGCCAACGGGGAAATTCAAAAGTATGCGACCGGCCTCGGCAAGAGGCCGTGTTCGCGTCTGAGGGGAAGGGAATTTATGATAGAGCAAGTGCATTCGTCGCTGCTGAAGTTGCGCGACGTTTATCGCAGCGCAGTCAAAAAACAGCGGTTGAAAAAGAAATTGGCCGAGTACAACCATCGTTTGAAGTTGAACGTACCGTTCAAAAGCCTCTGGGAAGCGAAAAAGCAGTCGGACTGCGACATCTCTGAATTTTTCCTGTACGGCTTTTACAACATGAGCGCAGCCCAGCGGGACGAATATATTACCTGGACGCGCCGCGCTCTTCTTGCCCAAAAGGTGGGCGACTTGGACGCGCCCCTGACCATTCCCGGCAACAAAGTGCTGTTTAACACCATTTTCGCGGAGTTTATGCGCCGCGAATGGGCCAATCCCAGCGCCTGCACGCCGGAAGAATTTGTCGGTTTCCTCCGCCGTCATGGCGAAGTCATCGTCAAGCCGTCCGACCAGAACCAGGGGCGCGGCATATACAAATACCGTTTCGAAACGGAGGAGGGCGCGCTCGAGCTTTACCGCGAAATGCGCGGCCGCGGCGGCCTGGTGGAACAGCTCGTATCCCAGCACCCGCGCATGGCGCAGCTAAACCCCAACACGCTCAACACGCTGCGCATTTCTACCTATGCGGACACCGACGAGGTGCACATACTCGCCGCCGCGCTGCGCACGGGCATCCGCGAAGGCGCCTGCACAGACAATTTGCATGGCGGAAAGGGTTGCGCCTGCCCGGTGGATATCGAAACCGGCAGGATTAAGGCCGAGGCTTTTGACCAGGATATGACGCGCTATGCCACGCATCCCCTTACCGGCGTGCGCTTTGAGGGATTTGAAGTGCCTCTGTGGCCGCAAGTGTTGGATACCGTGCGCGCCGCCGCCCGCAAGGCTTACGGCTTGCCTCAATGCCACTGGATTGGCTGGGATTTGGCTGTGCTGCCGGACGGCGTGGAACTCATAGAAGGCAACTGGCGCCAGGCTGTGGACCTTATCCAGTGCTGTCAGGGCGGTTTATACCACGAAATGGAACGCCTGAGCGAAAAAATTTGAGTCCCTCTCTTTTGTATACGTCGAGGGTATTCATGGCCGCCAAAACACTCTATGTGCAGGATCGCGCCGTACGCCTGGAAATGGGCCAACCAGCAGCGGCGCGGTAATTCGCTTGGCACACGTGTCTTTCGGGGGGAGCGCAAAAGGCTGCGTGGACTGATAAACCGTCCGGCCGCCCGTTTCCGTTTGAATTTCGTGACAAGGACGCCGAAAGATGCGGCCTCTGTTTCCCGAAACCGGATTCCTGGCAGCCTGGAAAACGGTGGGGCGCATACCGGCACGGCCGTTTTCAATGCTTACAGCCGGATTGCCCATCGCTTCCATGCGGGACCGAGGCATGGCCTTTTCCCCTGGCGACTTCATCCAGGGTGAAATGCCTGGCCGTTCCGGATTTGGGGGGCATATACAACCAAGCGACACTGATTATGTGCGCCCAACGCGAGAAAGGAGAAATATATGGCGGCAAATTTATCGGGCAATGTACGTCATGCGATACATGTTCTGGCGCAGAAATATCGCCGGCATGAGTGGAAAAAACGCTTAAAGGCGCATTTCGAGAACTATTGCAGGCCATTAAATATCCACCCTTCCTGGAAGGATTATGAAAATGCCTATGCACAAACGCTCTGCTATCCTCAGGAATATGTCGCTTTTCAGTTCTACAAAAAAACGCCTGAACAGCGCGACACTTACCTGACCATGCGCCGGCAGGATAAAATTGTCCAGGAAATTGGCGACGACCCGCGGGAAGTGTCCGTTCCCGGCAACAAGATTCTTTTCAATATACTTTTCAAAGAATTTCTGGCTCGGGAATGGCTCAACCCCACCGCATGCATGGCCGAAGAGTTCGTGGACTTCGTGAAAAGGCACGGCACGGTTATGCTCAAGCCCTCGGACGCGAGCTGTGGCCACGGTATCCGTCTGTACACCTACGAAGACGACGCTTCGGCGCGCGCGTGCCACGCCGAACTTGCGGGCAGCGGTATGCTGGTAGAGGAAATGCCAGCGCAGCACGAACAAATGAACCTTCTCAATCCTCACTGCCTCAATACTGTGCGCATCTCCACCTATACCGACTGCGACGATGTGCACATATTGCTGGCCACGGGGCGCACCAGCAAGGGCGAGAGCCACATGGACAACTTTGCCGCCGGCGGCATCTGTTTTGCCATTGACCGGGAAACCGGCAGGGTTCCCTGCGATGGTTCCGATGAAGATTTTCACCCCTTTGCCAATCATCCCCTGACAGGCACAGCCTTTAAGGGCTTTCAGATTCCCAACTGGGATGTGGCGCTGGATGTGGTGCGGCGCGCTGCGCGCAAGGCCTACACATTGCCGCAGTGCCGCTGGCTGGGCTGGGATGTAGCCTTTTTGCAAAACGGCGAGGTTGCCATTATCGAATGCAACTGGCGCCAAGGCTCTATGGCGCAAACCACTCACGAAAAAGGCGTATACCACGAACTAATGGAGCTGGTGCGCAAAAAACGCTGACGCGGCGTTTCCCGCCCTGGCGGGCGGATAAATGCATAACGGACAGTTCGAAGTCCTCCTGTCCTAAAACAAAACCAGGTGCGTGCGGCATGGACTTCCCGTGCCGTTTCGCATCCCAAGAAAGGAAGTATATCCCATGAACCGTACGACCCGTTCCCTCACCCGCGCCGCGCTGATTGCGGCGCTGTATGTGCTGCTGACCTACTTTTTGCAGGCCATCAGCTTCCAGGGCACGCAATTCCGCGTTTCCGAAGCGCTGACGCTGATGCCCATTCTCTTTGCCGAAGCCGTGCCGGCGCTGGGCGTCGGCTGTTTCCTGGCCAACCTGCTGGCCGGGGCGGTGTGGTACGACGTGGTGTTCGGCGCGCTGGCCACGCTGGCGGCGGCGTTTTTGACGCGCAAGCTGCGCAAAAACATCTATTTGGCGGCGCTGATGCCCACCATCTTCAACGGCCTGATTGTCGGGCCCATCGTCTATTTTGAATTTATCCATGCCCCCGGTACGGCGGTCAACACCGGCCTGCTGCTGGCCAACATGGGCTCGGTGGCGCTGGGCGAAGTGGTCGTATGCTACGTGTTGGGCATCCCGCTGATTCTGGCGCTGAAAAAGCTGGGCGGCAAGCTGTTTTCTGAAACTGTTTGAGCCTTTCCCCAAACAAATTCCCGCTCTCATCAGAGGACAAGTGAGAGCGGGAAAATTTTATTTTCGAGCCGCCTTGCGATAACGCCCATTTCCTAAAAAAATCAGAAAATCCATATCCCGCAAAACTTGCAGCGCTTGTCTGATTTTTGCCTTGACGTTGTGATCCCGCGGATGCCTCCTTTGCAATTGCTCTTCAAAGGCATATACCTGCGATAATGTAAATACTTCCGTATCAATCTGATTTATACACGTCAGAACCTCCATAAGCCATCTCCGCTTTTGCATATTTTGTATTTCAAACCCGCACGATGCTCCAACGTTTTGCATGACGCTTTCCCGCGCCACTATATTTCCATTTGCAACAATCTCTATTCGCCCTTGATCTGGAATGGCGGTGAGATTGATGTTGCAGCCAACCCATCCGGCCCGACGGGCCGTACAGGAAAGCGGGCGCCTTTTCTCGATGATTTCCGGTACAAAAAAGTGTTTGGGAATCAGGACAAGATTTGTAACCTTCCATGTTTGGGGATTATAGCATAAAAGAAAAAAGTCCGGACGGGTTCCTGAATTTATGCGGTCGATCATCGTTTTATAGGCTCCACCGTTTACGCGGGCAGCGAAGGAAGCGCGACGGCTCTTCAATTCATATTCCGCGCCGCAAGTCGGGCAATGGAAATCTGCCACCGGGCGGTTGTTTTCAAAGTGTTTAAGCCGCCCGGCGCCGCATCGCGGGCAGTACATGTTGCGCTCTACCCAGTCTTCTGACAAAACCCTGCCGATTTGGCTTTTGCTTGTATGTTTGTAATCTGGTCCCTCCAAAAATTCACCCTGCCCCCAATCGCGGGCAGGGCGGTTTCGCGCCTGAATCAGGCGGTGACGATCTTGGCGGCGTCGTGCAGCTTGAGCATTTCCACGGCGTCCTCGCGCATCTTGTACTTGAGAATCTTGCCGGCGGCGTTCATGGGGAATTCCTTGACGAAGCTGAAGT
>CAJFUU010000337.1 GCA_904420265.1 uncultured Clostridia bacterium | reverse complement strand
TGCGGAAGAAGAGCAGCTGACAATTGGCGTGGACCTTTACTACCGGCGTGATGAATACTATGTCGATCTCGAAGCCACATTTATCAATTACGGCACGGAACAGGGCTATGAAATGATCATTCAGGACGCCGACGGCGACGTAACCCGGCAGATTCAGCAGGTGGAAGATTTTATCACCGCTGAAGTGGATGCAATTGCCATCGCCGTGGCAGACCCGGACGCCCTGGTAGACGTTCTGGATCGCGCTGTGGATGCGGGCATTCCCGTCGTTTGCTTTGACGGCGGCGCAAACAGCGAAAAGATTTCCACAAAGGTCATTTTTGACTACGCCCTCAATGGACAGATGACCGGCGAATGGGCCGTAAACTACATCAACGAAGAACTGGGCGGAACCGCCAAGGTTGCGATTTTGGACTTCCCCGCTTCCCCGGTTGTCAGCATGCCGATGGCCGACAACTTCGAGGCCTGCGTTTCGGAACTTCCCGGCGTGGAAATTGTCGCCCGTCAGGACGGCAAGGCTTCGCGCACGGACTCGATGACCGTTATGGAAAACATACTGACGGCGAATCCCGACGTCGATATCGTCTATGGAATCAACTTTGATACCGGCGCCGGCGCCCTGGCCGCCATTCAGGCCGCGGGTTCGGATTGCATTGTGATTTGCGCCGGCTGGGCCTCCGAAGGTTTTGAAATGCTTGAAGCCGACGACCCCAACCTGAAGGTCATGTGCGCGAACGTTCCCGTCATTCAGGCGGAAGATACGATCGACGCCATTACGGCGATTTTCAACGGGGAAGAACTTCCCGAGGAAACCATTTCCATGCCCACGTTGCTGGACGCCGAAACCATTCAGGATTTCGATTGGGAGTCTGTCATCGCGGCGCGCGTCAGCTGATTCTCAGGACACACTCCCCTGCCTTTTGGTACGGGAAGCGCGATGATCGCTCCACTGCAGGCGAAGAATACCCGAAAACCGATCATCTGCGTTTGGAGACGGCCCGCTCATGCGGCGATGCGCGGGCCGTTTTTGCAACGAAATTTTTATGGAGCGGGGCATTTTCGCAAACTGTCAATATTTCCGTTTGCTTCCGATTCGAAACGTCGTTGCCGCCCGCACAGACGCGGCGCGGCGCTCTCCGAATCACAAACGCATTGGGGAGGCATGTAGATGATTTCCTGCACAGAATTTATTCCGTCGTATAGCGAATTGTTCTCTTTTTTGGAGGAGCGTTATGGCTTTGCAGAAGTTGAGCGGTACTGGAACGATATTTTCAATCCCGAGCGCAACGGCCTGCTCAACCGCAAGGTAAAAGAGCACGGCCTTCGCGGCTGTTTTGAATACTGGTCTTATTCGCTCAACGAAGAAGCCGCCGATTTTCAGATGCTCCTCAACGAGCGCGACGGCTGGTTTTCCATTGAAATGCGCCATTGCCCCTCCAAGGGCAGGCTGCTCTCGCTTGCGCATATCAAACCCTACGACAAGTATTGCCTGCACTGCGACCTGTATCGCAAAACCATCGAAAAGTACGGTCTTGCCTATGATTATGACTTCACTGCCACAGACCAGGCTCGTTGCTCCCTGTTGATATACGACCCCAAGGTGTACCGCGGCAGGCGGATAAGGACGGATGAAACCGTGGTTATGGATCGCCACGCAGAAGACAATCGCTATTTGCATCGCGAGTTTCACAATTATTTGAACATGGGGCTCGAGTATCTCGGAACGCATTTTGGCCAGGAAGCCGTGGAAGCATATCTGCGGCGTTTTGCCAGGAACTATTATGCGCCGCTCATCGAAGCCGTTCGCAGCGAAGGCTTGAACGCTCTGAGCGCACAAATTCGCGAGACCTATCGCCGGGAAGAGGCAGAAAACAATGTGCAGATGGCGCTGCAAAAGGATTCCCTGCACGTGTCGATAAGCGCTTGCCCGGCGGTTGCCTATTTGCGCGCGCAGGGCTGGACGCCTTCAAGATGGTTTGGTGAAAGTACGCGCGTGGTTATGGACGAAATCGGGCGTCAAACGGGCTTTGAATTCAACATGCTGCGTTATGACGAAGCGACGGGAGCGGCGGAGTACGCTTTTGCGCAAAAGCGCTGAGCAAGGCATGCCGAAACATTGCGCCGGCGCCGCGATTTTGTTGAAACCACAGACGCTTCGCCGGCTCTTTGTTTTTGAAAACCGCTCCCTTTGGAAACGGCGCAAAAACGCAGCAAAAACGCCGGTGAAAGGCTTATGCGCGTCAAAGCGGCGAAAGTTTCCTGGGCCCGCAGGGAAATGGGCGGGAAATTTGGGGTCTCTAAATTCCGAGACGGTTGCGCGTGAGCTGATTGCCGGAACATGTAACGCAAGTCTGTTTGCGGCAAGAACAGGATTTAGGCGACATGCGCAATGTGGTTTGCAAAGTAAACCGACAAATTCACAGGCAATTTTTGCGTTAAGGGTATTGCTTTTTCCCGCGCTGCGTGCTATAATAATTGCTGTTCGGCGCTTGAAGAAAAGCGTCGGGAAAATTTCATAAAACTGTGGAGGAGTCGCCTAGCTTGGTCGAGGGCGCGCGACTGGAAATCGCGTAACGGTCAAAAGCCGTTCGAGGGTTCGAATCCCTCCTC
>CAJFUU010000336.1 GCA_904420265.1 uncultured Clostridia bacterium | reverse complement strand
TCCTCAAACACAGCTTCCGCGACTTGTACGGTGGCCACAGGATTGGGCGCGGGGGCGGCAATCCGGGAGAGGGAGAACGCGAAGGCAAGGAGGCGCATTTGCAGGCGTCGCCGCGAAACTGCATGCGCGCCAACACCATGGACGTGTCTAACGCATGCCATCAAATACAACTCCCGAGATGCGCACAGCGACCATCAGATTGGGCGCGGGGGCGTGGCAATCCGGGGAAGGCCACAAAGACAAGGAGGCGCATTTGCAAGCGTCGCCGCGAAACCGTACGCGCGTATGCCATAGGCACGTTTAACGCGCTTCCTCAAACACAGCTTCCGCGACGCGCACGGTGGCCATGGCGTCGCGCGCGTAAAAATCCGCTCCGATTTGGCGAGCGTAATCCGCGGTGAGCACCGCGCCGCCAACCACGATTTTTGCGCTTGTGCGCGCGCGCAACTGGCGGATGGTCTCCTCCATGCTCTCCACGGTGGTGGTCATCAGCGCGCTCAACCCCACCAGCGGCGCGCCGCTGGTCTCCACGGCCTCCACCACCGCCTCCGGCGGCACGTCCTTGCCCAGGTCAATCACCTGATAGCCGTAGTTTTCCAACAGGGCGCGCACGATATTTTTGCCGATGTCGTGTATGTCGCCGCGCACAGTGGCGACCACCACCGTCCCCTTGCCCGTCTCTCCGCCCGAGGCGGCAATGCGCGCGCGCACTTCCTCAAAAGCGGCTCCGGCGGCCTCTGCGCTCATCAAAAGCTGGGGAAGGAAAACGGTCTTTTTCTCAAACCCATCGCCTACGGCATTCAACGCGGGCATCAGCTCGCTCTCTACAATGTCCATAGGCGCATGCGTTTTCAGCATTTCCGCGGCGGCGGCGCGCGCTTCCTTCCGCAAACCGCGCAAAACCGCTTCACGCAGGGTAAGATCCGGGCCGGCGGTCCCGGCCGGGGCCGCTTCGGCGTTTGCAAACCGGGCAATGTAGGCGGCGCAATCCCTGTCGTGGCCAAAGAGCACATTGTGGCAGGCCGCCGCATCCATCAGCCCCGCGTCCATGGGATTGACGATGCCCGCGCTCAGGCCGCGCGCGAGCGCCGCGGCGAAAAAGGCGGCGTTGAGCCGGGGGCGGGCGGGCAGGCCGAAGGAAACGTTGGAAACGCCCAACGAGGTATGCAAACCGCGCCGGTGGAGTTCCGCCAGCGCGTCCAGCGTCGCCAGCGCCCCGCCGCCGGTGGAGACGGACATGGCCAGCGGGTCAAAAATCAGCCGCTCCGGGCCAATGCCGTACTTTGCCGCTTCGGCAAGGATGGTTTCGGCAATGGCGACGCGCCCTTCCGCGCTGTCGGGAATGCCCTCGTCGTCCAGCGTCAGGGCGATGAGCACCGCGCCGTATTTCTGCGCCACGGGGAACACCGCGTCCATAGAGGCGCGCTTGCCGCTGACGGAGTTGAGGAGCGGCCGGCCGTTGTACAGCCGCGCCGCGCGCGCCATGGCCTCGGGGTTGGCGGAGTCGATTTGCAGGGGCAGAGGCAAGACGGCCTGCAATTCCACGACGGCGCGGGAGAGCAGTTCGCATTCATCAATGCCCGGCAGGCCCACGTTTACATCGAGCACATCTGCCCCGGCGTCAAACTGCTTCGCGCCTTCGCGCAGCACGTAGCCCATGTCGTTTTCCCGCAGAGCGCGCTTGAGGTTCGGCTTACCGGTGGGATTGATGCGTTCGCCGATCAGCACCGGCGCGTTCCCGAACGCCACAGAGCGGGCATAGGAGCAGATAATCGTGCGCCCCGTTTGCACGGCGGGCAAGGGCGTGACGCCCGCCACGGCCTCTTTCAGCGCTGCGATGTGCCGGGGCGTGGTGCCGCAACAGCCGCCCAGCAGAGCGGCCCCGCCCTCGGCCAGGGCGCGCGCGGCGGCGGCAAATTCCTCCGGGGAGACGCGAAATTGCGTTTGCCCCTCCACCACTACGGGAAGCCCTGCGTTGGGGTTAAAGGAAAGGGGCACGCCCGCCACGGCGCGCAGGGACGGCAGAAGGGCGACCATCTGCTCCGGCCCCAGCCCGCAGTTGAATCCCAGCGCCTCCGCGCCCAGCGATTCGGCGATGGTTGCGGCGCTGGCCACGTCCGCGCCGGTAAGCATGCGCCCGGTCTCGTCAAAGGTCATCATCGCCACAATGGGCAAATCGCTGGTTTCCTTTGCTGCCAACAGCGCCGCCTTTAGCTCATATACGTCCGTAAAGGTTTCAAACAGCAGCAGGTCGGCCTCTTGGGAGGCCTCGACAATCTCCCTGAAAAGCGTCACCGCTTCCTCAAAATCCAGATCGCCCACGGGTTTCAGCAGCCGCCCCAGAGGGCCGATATTGGCCGCGACATAGGCGCCGCGGCCGCTTTGGTCCACGGCGTTCCGGGCAATGTGGATGCCGGCGCGCACAACGCTTGCCGCCGCGTCCGCAAACTTCAGGCGACTGACGCCAAAGGTGTTGGCCTCGATGATGTCCGCGCCCGCGGCCAGGTATTCGGCATGGATGCCGCGCACGACTTCCGGCGCGCGTAGGTTCATGTTTCCGGGCAATTCGCCCAGTTTGAGGCCGCGCGCCTGCAGCATGGTGCCCATGGCGCCGTCCATCAAAAGCAGTTCCCGTCCAAGCCGTTCGCGGAATTTTTTCATGGTTCTCTCCTCCTGCTGGGGCAATCGGTTTTTGCACAGCCGGCGCAACCGCCTGCCGCCCGGCAGGGCTGTGCCGACAGGCCGATGATGGCGGTGACAGATTTTTCCGGCAGCATCATCCACGCCGGGGTCAGGGAAAGGCCAAGCCGCTTTTCCAGGTCGAGCAGGGCAAACATCGCCTGCTGGTTCGATATGTCCAAATCGCCATAGCCGGGGCTGAAGCGGGGGCGAAGATACAGCCCCGGCGCCTCGGCGCGCAGCGCATTCTCCATTTCGTCCAGATATTCCTCCAGATAAGCGGCGCAGGCGGCCTGCCATACGGCCGCGCGGGGCAGGTCCACAGCGGCGTAACGGCGCAACCGCCTGTCCGCCTCCGCGCCCAGCGTGGCGGCGGCGAAGCAGGCCTCTTTGCAGCCGCGAAGGTTTTGAGACAGCGCGCGGCTCGCGAAGCGAAAGCCCTCCACCGTCATGCCCGATTCCTCTATGGCGATGTTCAGCCGTCTGCGCACGCCGCGGGGACGCACCTCGCGCCGCAGCTCTGCTTCCACCGAGGCAATCAGCGCCGTCAACCGTGCGTCGGGCGCGGCGTTTCCCAGATAGCGCAACACCTCGCGCTCGAAGGCCGTCAACGGAAAATCTCCGAAAGGTTCCGGATGATGCTGCCGGCGATGTCCGGTTGATTCATCGTATAAATATGCACATGGCTGACGCCGTTGGCGATCAGGTCGATGATCTGCTCGGTGGCGTAGGCGATGCCGGCCTGCTTCATGGCCGGGGGATTGTCGCCAAAGCGGTCCACAATGGCGCGGAAGCGCGGCGGCAGGTTGGCTCCCGAGAGGGCGAACGTGCGCTTGACCTGCCGGACGTTGGTGATCGGCATGATGCCGGCCACCACCGGCACATTGATGCCGTGCTTGAGCAGGCGGAAGAGGAAGTTATAGAGTATGTTGTTGTCAAAGAACATCTGCGTGGTC
>CAJFUU010000335.1 GCA_904420265.1 uncultured Clostridia bacterium | reverse complement strand
TTCCGCAGCCGGACTCCCCCACCACGCCGAGCGTTTCGCCCTTGTAGACGGTCAGGCTCAGATCGTCCACCGCCTTGACGTCGCCGACATGGCGCTTGAGCATTCCCTTGCGCAGCGGGTACCATGTGCGCAGGTTTCTAATGTCAAAAACAATCGTGTTGTCCTGCTGGCTCATGTCAGTGCACCTCCGGCCGGTCGTTGAAGAGTATGCAACGCGCGTTGTGTCCCGGCGCCACCGCATACAGCGGCACGTCCTTCGCCCGGCAGGCGTCGCGGCAGTATTCGCACCGGTCTGCGAACTCGCAACCGGTCCCCAGCTCGCTGGGGTTGGGCGTGCTGCCCGGAATGGTCTGAAGGCGCGTACCCGGCTTCATGCCCAACACCGGCACCGAGCGCAAAAGCGCCCGCGTGTAGAGATGGCTGGGGTGATCAAACACAGCTTCCAGAGGGCCGGATTCCACAATGCGGCCCATGTACATGACGCACACAGTATCCGCCATTTGCGCCACCAGGCCCATGTTGTGCGTAACCAATATGATGGACTTGCCTTCCTTTTCCTTCAGCGCCTGCAAGATTTCCATAATCTGGGCCTGTATGGTCACATCCAGCGCAGTGGTTGGCTCGTCGCAGATGATGAGCTCCGGGTTGCAGATCATGGCGATGGCGATGACCACGCGCTGCTTCATGCCGCCGGAAAATTCGTGGGGATAGCTTTGCAGGCGGGCCTCGGCGTCGGGGATGCTCAGCTTTTGAAACATCTCCAGCGCCTTTTGCATGGCTTCCTTTTTGGACATTTTGAAGTGCTCGCGCAGGCCCTCGATTACCTGATGTCCCACGCGATAGGCCGGGTTGAGCGCCGACATGGGGTCCTGGAACACCATGGAAATATGAGGCCCGCGCAGGGCGCGCATTTCCGGGCCGTTGGGCTTGGCAAACTGGTCTATGCGCTGCTCCGTAACGCTGCCGTCCGCCCCCGTTTTGAAAAAGGAGATGCGTTCCGCCGTGGAAACGGCGTTCTTGCCCAGAAAGCGCATGATGGAATTCATCAAAACGCTCTTGCCGCATCCCGATTCGCCCACCAGGGCCATCACCTTGCCCCGCTCCAAATCAAAGGAGACGTCCTTGACGATGCGCGTGAGCTTGCGATCCGAAACAAAGCCCGTGTTCAGGCCCCTGACGCTGAGGATCAACTGCGATTCGTTCATGAAAATCTCTCCCTATGCCTGCTTCGGATCCAGCAAGTCGCGCAGACCGTCGCCAAAGTAATTGACCGAAAGTACGAAAATGGTGAGCAGCAGACCGGGAATGAGCCACAGCCACCAGAAATTCATCAGCGAGCTGAGGTTCGTACCGGAATTGATGATGTTGCCCCAGGTAGGCGTGGTGTCGCTCACGCCCAGGCCGAGAAAAGACAGGCTGGATTCCGAGAGGATATAGCCGGGGATGCTCGCCGTAATGGAGACGATGATTGGCGTGCGGGTGTTGGGCAGGATTTGCGTAAACATCACCCGCGCCCTGCTCATGCCGAAAGCCTCGCTGGCCTTGACATAAACCTCGTTGCGCAGGGACATGAATTCATTGCGCACCAGGCGCGCCGTGGACATCCAGCCCGTGCAAATGAAAATCAGAATCAGGTTGAGCATGCTGCGGCCCAGTACTGCCGCCAAAATCATGTTGAGCACCAGCGAAGGAAAGGTCTGGAACAGCTCCGTCACGCGGATGATGAAGGCGTCCACCTTGCCGCCGAAATAGTCGCCGATGGCGCCGAGCACCACGCCGATAACCGCGCCGCCCAAAGCGCTGACCACGCCGATGAAGATGGAATAGCGGCCGCCCATCATGCAGCGCGCAAACAGATCGCGTCCCAGCCTGTCCGTTCCGAACAGATGCGCGCCTGAAGGCGCGGTGGCGCCCAAGCCCAGGTTGATCTCCTTGTAATCATACTGGGCGACGAATGGATAGATAATACACGCCAGAAGGATGACAAGCATGATCGCCGTGCCGATCACAGACAGCTTGTTTTCCATGAATTTGTTGAACTGCCGCTTCATCAGCCGGCGGTTGTACTCGCGGCGCAGCGAGCTTTGCATTTTGCGTACGCTCTGATCCATGGCTTTCCTCCTTACTGGCCGATGCGGATGCGCGGGTCAAGCCAAGCGCTGATGATGTCCAGCAAAAAGGACGCCACCAGCACCGACGCCGCGATTGCCAGCGCCAGCACCATGACCACCGTGTAGTCGCCGGAAACGACGCCCTGGGTCATCCTCGCGCCGACGCCCGGCCAGCTGAACACGCTTTCAATCACAACCGAGCCGCTGAACAACAGGGAAATGCGGAACACCAGAATAACAACAACCGGGCGCAGGGCGTTGCGCAGGCCGTGTTTGATAAACACTTTCCACTCAGGAATGCCCTTGCTGCGCGCCAGCTTGATATAGTCGGAATTCATCACGTCCAGCATCGAATTGCGCGTATAGCGCATGATGACCGAACACATGGCGATGGTGATGGCGATGCAGGGAAGAATCAAGTGCCGCAGGCCGTCGATAAACGAATTCGTGGCGCCTGCGGAATACATGCCGGTGGCCGGCAGCCATCCCAAACGAATGGAGAAAATGAGCAGAAGTATCAGGCCGATCAGGAATTGCGGCATGGCCTGCCCCAATACGGCAAGGAAACGGCCGATATAGTCTACAATGCCGTTCTGCTTCACCGCCGAAACCAGGCCGATAACCAGACCGAGGATGGCGGCAAGCACCAGAGATACGGAAGAGAGCAGCAACGTCGGAGGCAGGAAGTTGGCGATGATGTCCGCAATGGAAGAACCGGTAACCATCGAACTGCCGAAATTCCCTTGCAACAGCTGCCCCAGCCAACGGAAGTACTGCACATAGGCGGGATCATTCAGGCCGTACCGCTCGCGCAGGGCGTCCAGAATTTCCGTATTGGCCGCCATATCGGGAGAGACGAGGAAGTTGATCGGGTCTACGCCCGTGGCCTTGATCCCGAAGAAAATCAACGCGCTGATGACCAGCAGCATGGGAATCATCATCAGCAGCTTTTTGAAGGCATATTTCAGCATACGTCCACCTCTTTCGGCAATGCCGCCCTAAAACAAGGGGATGCGGGAACACAAGCCCCGTATCCCCTTGGCGCAAATGTCGCGCGCGTTGGTTACTTAATATACCATTCCTCGTAGTTCATATCCACGCGGTGTCCCGGGCAGCCCAGGTCGGTGATGTCCTCGGGAATAGCCACGCGATTGGTGTTGATGTAGTTCATGTAGCCGATGGTGAACAGCGGGATCTTGTAGACCTTTTCCAGTTCCAGCGTCTGCAGAGCCTGCTTGGCGGCGGTCACGTCTTCAGGATCGGTCGCGGACAGGTAGGCGTTGATGGCCTCGTCAAAGGAGGTATCGCCGCCATAGATGTTCTGGAAGGTATCGCTGGTGGAGGCGAACTCGGAGTAATACACATCCATGGGACCGGTACCCTTGAAGCCGATGTCATAGTCGCGCGTGGTGAACAGGTCGGTGGTGCCTTCCTGGGAGAAGGTGGTTTCGACCTTCATGCCGATGCTTTCGAGGTAGTAAACAACGGCCTCGATAACGTTGCGGCTGGTGTCGTCATTATTATAGTAGAGAATGCGCAGCGTGTAGTTCCAATCCCAGCCCGCCTCGTCCAGAAGCTGCTTGGCCTGCTCGGGATCATAGCCCAGGCCTTCGCCCGTGTTGTCCGGGTCGCTGGCGGGAATGCCGGAGGTCTGCGCGGTGGCGGCTCCGTTGTAAAGCTGGGCCAGCGCATCCTTGTCGATGGCCAGGGCGATGGCCCTGCGCACGCGCACATCTTCCATGGCGGGGTTGGTGTTGCCATCAACGCCGGCAATGTTGAAGATGAAATAGCGGTAGAACAGATACTCGTTGTAGTAGCCGGTCAAGCCCTCGGTGGCATTGGCCACTTCCAGGTCGCTGGCAGAGTTAAAGAACGCATAGTCCGTCGCGCCGGAAACCAGGGCGGTCAGCGCGTTTTCCGTGAAGTTGACAACCACCGTGTCGATCTTCGGAGCGGTGCCGGTGTAATACTCGTTGGCCACCAGCGTATAATAGCTGCCCACCACCATTTCGCCGAACTTGTAGTAGCCGCTGGTGACGGGGGCCTTCCAGAAATCGCACTGGTACAACTCGAGGGGATCCACATCCTCCAGGCAGTGCTTGGGCAGGAAGGAGAAGTTGGCCAGGTTCTTCAAAAAGAACGCATAGGGCGCGGTAAGCGTGAAGGTGATGGTGTTGCCGTCCGCGGCGATGCCGGAAATGCTGTCGGCTTCGCCGGCAACGTATTCCGCCGCGCCTTCAATGTAACCAAAGCAAGAGGTGAACGCGGAAGCAACCTGCGCGGCCTTGAGCGCAGTTTCCACATTCCAGACGATGTCGTCCGCCGTAATCGGTTCGCCGTCGGACCACTTCAAATCGTCCTGCAGAACAAACGTGTAGGTCAGGCCGTCGTCAGACACGGTATACTCCGCCATATCCGGGTATCACTCTGTCTCCGCCAGGTTAGCGATGACCAGGCTACGGTACATCAAAATCTGGGGCAGGCGCAGGTTGTACCAGGGGAATTAAACGCTTTCATTTCCTTCGTCCTGATACAGGTAAAGCGTCTGTTCCGCGGCGGCCTCCTCCGCGCTCGCCGGGATGGCGGCGGCGAAGGACAACATCATGACGGTCGCAAGTAGCAGTGCCAGCAACTTTTTCTTCATAGTTTATCCCCTTTCTAATTTTTCCGCATCAACGACATTTGTTCTACATTTCTATTATATTACAACCCCGCGTGTTTGTCAACAGAAAATAAAATTATTGATTTTTGCCATGATTTATGCGTGCATGATTATCGTTTTGTGCGCAATTTAAAGAAAGGCCGCCGGAACGACGCTGCGCTTGTCATGCATTCCGGAAGCAGTTTTGCCGATATGCGGCCCTTCGTTCTTACATGCTGCCATGAATTTCGCATTTCGAAATAGAGGCGGACTTATGGGCCGCCATACGATCCCTGCGCCGCCTGCACGACGACCTTCTTTACCCAGAGGATAAAGAGGCGTCTTTTCGGGCGGGAAAGCGGCAAAAAACGCCGTTTTCCGCGCCAGAGCGTCGGCTCTTTCACGAGCGCGCCCTCTGCTCATCAGGCGAAAATCACCCCGCTTCCGGCAATAAACAGGCGCATATCCGCCTTGCCTGTGCTTTGCGACGGATGACGAAAGCGCCTTTTGCATCGCTTCCCATGCGATGAAGAGAGAGGCGCGTTCCGGCGCACAGCGTTTCATCTTCGCCGGCAAAAACAAAATCAAAACGCCCTTCGATGCGCAATACGTCTTTGAATTCGGCAGCAATTTACATTCGTTCGAAGCCGGACTGCTTTCAGCGCATCTTCTATGGTTTCGAGCGTTCATCGCCTCTTTTTCATACAAGGCCCTCTGACTTTGCACTACAATTTCCATATCGCATCAACCGTTTTCGCATGTTTCAGCCCCTTTGAGGCCCTGCGCTGATGACGCCGCCGAAAAAATGCGTGTTTGCAGAACGCGCTGCAGGGGCGATGCGCTTGTCCCCGTCCTGTTTCAGATGTCTTTTCTTTTCAACAACTCTGCACTCCTGTCCATGCGCCCGCACATGTGTCTTCCTATTTATTGGCACGATAGCGGCCTGTAACAAAAAGACCGCTGCTCCTGTTGCCAAACATGACGCCGGTCTCTGGAAATTCTATATCGCGTTTGCTTTTTCATGTCCCGTTTGACTTGGCGATGGAAAGTTCTCTATCGGAGTCCCTTGGCATTATGGCGGAGCCCTGTCCGTGTTTACCCCCGCCTTGTTGAGTCCTCCGCTTGCGAGGCCATATTCGCGCCTGCAAAAACGCCGCCCTGCGCCCGTTACAACCGAAGTTCGCCCAACGCCTCTGTCATCGCACCCCAATGCGGCGGGCCTTGCGCCTCCCCTGCTTTTTATAAGAGCATGCAAGCGCTTTATCGCAACTGCTCCGCCCACCTCACATTCCATCAGGCGCCGCGTCGGCAGCGCACGCCGCAAGCAGCTCATTCCTCACGCGCATATAAAATTTTTGAAAACAGTTGCTTCCCCTCTTGCATTTGCGCCGCGCATGCTGTATAATATTTCTCGTGCCGCGAACGGACGCACGCGTTCCAGGTTGCAAAGTCTCCATATTGTGCTGATGTAGCTCAGTCGGTAGAGCGCATCCTTGGTAAGGATGAGGTCACCGGTTCAAATCCGGTCATCAGCTCCAGAAATCCTT
>CAJFUU010000334.1 GCA_904420265.1 uncultured Clostridia bacterium | reverse complement strand
TCGCCGCCCGGCGAAGTTTTCTCGTCAGCTACGCTAGCGGCGCGCAGCCGCATGCGCCTATGGGAATTTCCTTGTCTGTAAGTTTGCCTTCTTGTCTTGTAGGCTTCTCGCCGCTCTGGCAGTCTGTTATCTTTGCAACACCCAGAAAATTCACCGCTCAGCGAAGTTTCTTCGCCGGCCACACTTGCGGCCCGCGGCCGCATGCGCCTATGGGAGTTTCCCTGCCTGTAAGTTTGCTTTCCTGTTTTGCGGACTTTCTCATCGCTTTGCCAATCGCGATTTTGCAACATCCTGAAACGTCCCGGAGGCGTTTCAATTTATCAATGCGCAAAACGACGAATGCATGGACGGCGAAATATGGCATATACATATAAAATTAACGTTGCGGTAGTACAATGAAAGAAAACTTTGAACGCAGGGGGTGTTGCGCCTTGTCCGCAACCAAGGAACACAACATGTTCAATCCGAAAATGGAGGCCATGAGCCGCGACGAGCGCCACGCGCTTCAGTCCGAGCGGCTCCGCTGGACGGTCAAACACGAGTATGAAAATGTGCCTGTCTACCGCGCGCGCATGGACGCAAAGGGCATTCGCCCCGAGGACGTGCATGGCCTGGAGGATTTGAAATACCTGCCCTTTATGGAAAAGACGGATTTGCGCGACCATTTCCCCTACGGACTGTTGGCCGTGCCGCTGCACGACATCGTGCGCATTCAGGGCTCCAGCGGCACCACGGGCCGCCCCATCGTTTCCGGATATACCCAACATGACGTAGACGTGTGGACGGAACTGATGGCCCGCACCATTTCTGCCGCCGGCGGCGGCGCGGACGACATAATTCAGGTCGCCTATGGTTACGGCCTGTTTACCGGCGGCCTGGGCGCACATCAGGGCGCGGGCCGTCTGGGCGCGACGGTTATCCCCATGTCCAGCGGCAATACCCAGCGCCAGATTATGATGATCAAGGAACTGGGCGTGACGATGCTGTGCTGCACGCCCTCCTACGCGCTGTATCTGGGCGAGTCCATCCGCGACGCGGGCATCCCCCTGTCTGAACTCAAACTCAAGGCCGGTTGCTTCGGCGCCGAGCCGTGGACGGAGGAAATGCGCAAGCGCATTGAGGAATTGATGGGCATTGACGCGCTGGACATTTACGGCCTGACCGAAATTTGCGGCCCGGGCGTGGCTTTCGAATGCCTGGAAAAGCACGGCATGCACATCAACGAAGACCACGTCATTCCCGAAATTATCGACCCCGTTACCGAAGAACCCCTGCCTTGCGGCACGCCGGGCGAATTGGTGTTTACCACCATCACCAAGGAAGGCATGCCGATGCTGCGCTATCGCACGCACGACATTTGCACGCTGGACGATACGCCCTGCGCCTGCGGCCGCACGCTGGTGCGCATGGGCAGGATCACCGGCCGCACGGACGATATGATCATCGTGCGCGGCGTAAACGTGTTCCCCACGCAGATCGAAAGCGTGCTGGTGGGCCTGGAAGGCGTCGCGCCCCACTATCTGCTGGTGGTGGATCGCGTCAATTCCGCCGATACGCTTGAAGTGCAGGTGGAAATGACCGAGGATATGGTTTCCGATACGGTATCGCACATTCAGGGCCTGGCCCGCAGCATTCACGAGCGCATCAAGTCCGTGGTGGGCATCTCCGCCGAGGTAAAACTCGTCGCGCCCAAGTCCATCCCGCGCTCTGAGGGCAAGGCCAAGCGCGTTATCGACAAGCGCAAGCTCTAAACGATAAAAAGGGGGGCCTACGATGTTCATTAAGCAGATTTCCGTGTTTCTGGAAAACAAGCGGGGCAGCCTCCGCGTCCTGACCGACCTGCTGGGGAAAAATGCCATCGACCTGTTGGCCGTGTCCATCGCAGATACGAAAAACTTTGGCATTGTGCGCTTTGTGGTGCGCAGCGAGGAATGCGCGCGCGCCATGGACCTGCTCAAGGAGGCCGGTTTCTCCACGCGCGCGAACAACGTTATCTGCGTGGCCGTGCCTGACCGCCCCATGGGGCTGGCCGAAGTTCTGGCGCTGCTGGACGAGAACGACCTGTTTATCGAGTACACCTATTCCTTCGTGCGCGGGCGCGAGAATTTCGCGCTGATCATCCTGCGCCTGTCCGACCCCGAGCGCGCGCTGCAGCTCTTTGCGGACAACGGCGTGCGCGTGCTTTCGCAAGACGAGGTGGACGCGCTGTGAGAAGCACCTGCCTGACGGTGTCTTTGCGCGCCATTGAGAACAATTACAGACGCATCCGCGCGGCGCTGAACGCGCGGGTGAAGATCATTGCCGTGGTCAAGGCGGACGCCTATGGCCATGGCGCCGTTCCCGTAGCCCGCCGGCTCGCCCGCGCGGGCGCGGATATGTTTGCCGTCGCCATTCTTGAAGAGGCGCTCGCCCTGCGTGCGGCCGGCGTAACCCAGCCCATATTGGTGCTGGGCGGCCTGCGCGCCGGCGAGGAAGAGGAAGCGGTGCGCACGGGCGTGAGCGCCGCCGTGTACGACGCGGGCGCGCTTGAGCGCCTGGAACGGGCCGCCCGCTCCGCCGGAACGCCCGCCCGCGCCCACCTCAAGGTGGATACCGGCATGGCGCGCATCGGCACGCGCGGCGCGGCGGAACTGGAGGAGTTGCTTGCGCGCTGGCGGGAGTGCCCGCTGGTGCATATGGAGGGCGCGTTCACCCATTTTGCCGCCGCGGATTCTGAGGAAGATTTCACCCGCGCGCAGGACGAAGCTTTTGCCAGCGCCCTGGCGCGCGTGCGTGCGGCGGGCTTCCGGCCCCTCGTGCATGAGGCGGCCACCACAGGCCTGCGCTATGAAAACATGCGTCGCGACGCCGTGCGCCCCGGCATTGGCCTGTATGGCTACTGTATGCCGGAGGTTCCGGGGCTGGAAATGGCCCAGCGGCTCACAGCGCGGCCGCTGCGCCTGCACTGGATTGAGGCGGGCGAGACGGTCGGCTATGGGCGCACGTTTTGCGCCGCGCGCCGCACGCGGGTGATGACCGTGCCCATCGGCTATGGCGACGGCTATCCGCGCCTGCTGGGCAACCGCGCCGATCTGTTGGTGTGCGGCAGGCGCGCCCCTGTCATTGGCCGCGTGTGCATGGACATGCTCATGGCCGACGTTACCGATGTGCCAGAGGCCGGCTTGGACAGCGAGGTCGTCCTGCTGGGCAGTCAGGGCGGGGAAACGATCGACGCCGCCGAACTGGCCGCAAAGTGCGAAACCATTCCCTACGAAATTGTGTTGGGCTTTTCCAGCCGCGTGCGCCGCGTATGGGAGGGATAAGCGCGCAGCGGGCATCCCTGTGAAAGGCAACCCTGGCGGCATTGGAAAGGCCGAGCTTGCCGGTGCGATTTGCCGTGAG
>CAJFUU010000333.1 GCA_904420265.1 uncultured Clostridia bacterium | reverse complement strand
CTTATCGACCGAGCCGATAAAGCTAAAGTAAAAGTAAGCCTCGCGCGAAAAGGTATTGGCGGTCATTTCAAAGCCTCCTGGCAATTTTCGTATTTATCATAGCACGTTTTCAGGGCCGCGTCAACGAAAGAATGTGTTAGGAATGTTATCATTTGCGGCATAGTCCGGCGCGGACGCCGCCTCATCGCGCGGCGGGAACACGGCCTCGTGGCGCGCGCCGTCATCCTGCAGGCGCACAAAGTCGCCCAGTACCGGCACGCCGTCAAGCGTGACCGCGCGCGCGTCTGCGCGGCAGAGCAGGCGGTATTCGCTGCCCCCGAATTGCAGGCGCGCTTCCGCTTCGGGCCAATCGCCCAGCAGGGCGTTCAGGCGCACCTCGTCTCCATGCCGCTCATAACCCAGCAGCGCCAACATGCACAGCGCGTACCAGCTTGCCGCGCCGGTGTACCATGTCCAGCCGCCCCGGCCGGCATGCGGAGGCTCGCCGTAGACGTCTGCGGCGATCACATACGGCTCGACGCGATACACGTCCGCCTCGCGGCGCGTGCGCGCATGGTTGACGGGGTTGAGAAGCCGCAAAAGCCGATGGGCGCGGCGGCCCTGCCCCGTGCGAATATAGGCAAGCAGCAGCCAGCAGGCGCCGTGCGTATATTGCCCGCCGTTTTCGCGCACGCCGGGCGGATAGGCGCGGATATAACCCGGGTCGATCTCCCCGCCGTCAAACGGCGGCGTAAGCAGCTTGGCTACGCCGTGTTCTTCATCGACGAGGTTTTCCCAGGCGGCGTCCAGGGCGCGGCGCACGCGCGTTTCCTCCAGCCCCGCCAGCGCGGCCCAGGCCTGTGAAAGCGCGTCGATGCGGCAGGCCTGCCCGGAAGCGCTGCCCAGCGTCCTGCCCTCGTCTGTATAAGCGCGCAGATACCAGGCGCCGTCCCAGCCAAATTCCTCTACGGCGGCCTTCATCTGCGCCGAGAGCGCGTTGAGCCAGGCGCGGTCGGCCTCGTCCGGCGCCACTTCGGCATAGCGTTCCGCCGCTACGCAGAGAAATTCCGAAAGCCACACGCTCTCGCCTTTTCCCCGCGCGCCGACACGGTTCATGCTGTCGTTCCAGTCGCCGCTGCCCATCAGCGCCAGGCCATGCTCTCCCGTCAGCGAAGCGCTCCGATGGAAAGCGCGCATGCAGTGATCGTGCATGGTGCCGGTTTCGGCAGAAACCTCGCCCGCGCCGTACCAATCCTCCGCGCCCTCGGGAATTTCCACGTTTCGCAGATAGGGAACGCTCTCAAACAGAACGCTCCTGTCTCCGGTAAGGCCCACGTAGGCCGCCGTCACGAAGGGCAAAAACAGCCGGTCGTCGGAAATGTGCGTGCGCACGCCCATGTAGGGCATGTGCCACCAGTGCATCACGTCGCCCGCCTCGAACTGCCGCGCCGCGGCGCGGAGAATGTGCTCGCGGGCGCGGGCCGGTTCGTAGTGCATCAGGAAGAGCATGTCCTGCAACTGGTCGCGGAAGCCGTAGGCGCCGCCCGCCTGATACAGCCCTGCCCGGGCGCGAACGCGGCCGTCGAGCGCCTGCTTGATCAGCATGGGGAAGATGCGGTCAAGCGCCGCGTCGCCCGTCCGGATTGTCAGCCCGGCAAGGCGCTTCCGCCAGGCGGCCTGTACTTCTTCCAGGGCGAGAGGGCGCTCGCGCAGGGCCTGAACCGTCCGCAGGGCCCCGGCGCGGTCGTCGGAGCGGCCTACGGCGAAGGCAAGCGTTCGCTCCTCGCCCGGGCGCAGGGACAGGCGAGCCTTGAGCGCCCAACCGCCCTTGCCGCCGCGCCGCTCAAACAGGCCGTCCGGCTTGAACACGCCGCCGTGGCCAAGGAAGGCCGCGCGCTCCGCGCCCGCCTCTGCCGGGGCGTTGAGCGCGGCCAGATAACCCATGCCCGCCGCCGCGCCGCGCGCAAGGCATACGCCGTCTTCATTCCAGGCGCGCAGGAAGGCCGCGTCGCGCGCGTCTACGCCCATCACCCAGTCTATAAAAGCGGTAACGGCATATTCGCAGGCCTTGCCGGCTGTGTTTTGGACGCGGATTTCTATGCCCAGGGCGTCCGCATCCGGGCGGACGTAAAGCGCGGTTGCAAAGCGCACGCCGTCCGCGCCGCTTTCAAAGCGCGTATGCGCGGGCGTATGCGCGGTGCGGAAGGGCGTAAAAGCCGCCTCGCCGGGCAAGAGCCGCGCATAGACGCCGCGCCGCTCGTCGGCGAGATAAAGCATCAGGCCCCAGCCCTCGCGCAGCGGGTCGTTGCCAAATGGGGTCAACCGTTCCTCGCGGCTGTTTTTGCCGAAGAGGAAACCGCCGCCGCGCTCCGTGACCAGCGCGCCGAAGTTCTCCCCGGCCAGCACGTTGGACCAGGCGGCGGGCGTGGGAACGGCGGCGTCGATGACATATCCCTCTTGCGCAAAACCGCCATAGCCGTTGTAAAATTCGCGCCGCAGCGGCGGCAAGCGGAACGAGCGGGCCGCCATTTCATGGTAACAGGCCCGACCGCCAAATTCCAGCGCCGTAAGTTGCTCGCGCAGTTGCGTTTGGAAGCCGGAGACGCCCTCAAAATACAGCGCCGATACAAGGCGCAGGGTTTGCCTCTGGGCGGACGTGATTTGAGCGCCGTCAAGCAAGCGCACACCGCCGGGCACGTCGCTCATTTCGCGCAGATGCGAAGCGGCGATCATGTCCTTGAGTGCGTCGCGCACGGGCTGTTCATAGTCGTTTCCATAATCGTTGATGAGCACCAAATCGCACACCAGGCCCATGGTGCGGTAGAAATCGTGCGCCCGCAGGGCCTCGCGGGCCAGCGGCAGACGGGTGCGGTCGCAAACGGCGGCGGCAATGACCGGCCGGTCGCCGGAGACGCCCAGCGCCCACAATTCGGCGCGGCCTCCGGAAGCGTCCGGAGGCGAAACAGCCGTGGACGGCGCAAGGCGCGCATCCAGCAGCAGCGCGCTGGCGCGGCACAGCAGGTGATAGCCCTCCGCGCTCAGGCCGACGAAACCCAACATGGCGCGCGTTTGCGTAGCGGCAAGCTGGCGGGCGCGCGCCGGCGCGGCCTCGGAGGCGTTGCGCTCCAGCCAGGCGGGAACCGCTTCGGGCTCAAGCAGCGCCGTGGCAAAGTGCATTTCCCGCTTCTCCCCCGCCTGCAGGCGCACCCGGGCGCGCAACGCCGCGCAAGGGTCGAGCGTGCAACCCAACGTGCTCGAAAGCGCGCGAGCGCTGCGGCCGTTGCGGTCTTCAAAGCGGGCGCGGTCGCTCTCCCACTGCGTCTCTTCCGCGCCCGAAACCAGCACCGCCAACGCATAGGGGCACTGCCCCGGTCCGCCCGGCCGGCGCGAGAACACAAGCGCGCCGGGCAGAGGCCGTTCGCAGGAGACAAACAGGTTTTGAAACGCGGGGTGGGCCCAGCAGTCGTCCCGCGCGCACAGCGCCACCGGGAAGGACAGGGTGACTTCAATCTCCCGCGCCGTCATGCCGGCGTTTTTGATATGCAGCTTGTGAAACAGCGCGCCATCCTCGGGCGAGAGAGACACCGTAACGGAGGCCTGCACGCCGCCCAAATCGCTTTCATACTGCGCACAGCCCGCGTCAAAGCGTGCCGTGCCGGCGCACAGGTTCGCTTCGCCGCCGTGTGCGTCACGGGCTGTGAGGCGAATATCGCCGCGCGTATCCAGCAAATCGCCAAAGAAGCGGTTGGCCAACACGCCGCCGCGCATAAGCAGGCGGCAGCCGCGCGCGCTGACCAGCGCCGTTGCGCCCGCGCCGGAGAGCATATGCGCGTCTATCAGGCGGTTTTCCATGCGACAGGGGCGGAAGAAGCGTTCCTCGCCGCGCCGGCCGGCGTCCGGGGCCACCTGTTCGCGCCGCCGGCGCAGACGCACGCGCGCCGCGGGCTTCTCTTCCAGGAGGATGGAAAGCGCCCGGGCCTCGGGAATCGCCTCAAAGCAGCGCGAAACGGCGTCGTCCGCCAGCGTGTTTGCCAACGCCGCCAGCGCCATGCCCTGGTGGTGGGACATATAGCTTTTCACCAGTTTCGGCGCTTCGCCCCGGCGCGTGCCGCTGTAATCCGCGGCCTCGAAAAAGCCATGTTCTCCCATCCAGCCCAACTTGCGCATGACCAGCACGTTGTCGGCCGCCTTGTCCGGACAGACGCTTACCGCCAGTACGGAGGCATAGGGCGCGACCACGCTTTCACGCGCGCCACCGCCCAGCGCCACTTCGCGCAGGCCAAAAGCGCGATACTGGTAATTCAGATGCATGTCAAAGGCGTAATAGCCGGATTCGCTCACGCCCCAGGGCCGTTCCAGGGCGACCCCCAACCGCCTTTGCAGGCGCGTTACAGCGCGATTGGTTTCGTATAGCAGGGTGCCCGGCCGCGAGCGCATGAAAATTTCCGGCATCAGGTATTCAAACATGGTGCCGCTCCAGGAGACGAGCGCCTGCCCTTTATCCACGCGCACAACGGGGCGGGAGAGGCGCTTGAAGTGCTCCGCCTCCGCCTGCCCAAGCATCATGGCCACGTAGCTCAAAATACGCGATTCCGAGGCCAACAGGTCGTAGTGCGAAGCGCTCATGCGTCCATTTTCCACATCTGCGCCAATCAAAAACAGCTTGCGGCCGGAATCGAACAGGCGCTTAAAGTCCATACCCTGCGCCAGGGCGCGCAGGCGCGCGGCCAAAGGCGCGTCCAGGGAATCGACGGCGGCGGCGCAGGTCAGCAATCCGGCGGCGAGGTTGCCGCTGTCTACGGAAGAGACGTACCGCGGCCGCAAAGGACGCAGCGTGTCGATGTCATACCAGTTGTAGAGATGGCCATGCCAGGTTTCCATGCGTTCCAGCGTGGAAACGGTATCGCGCAGGCGCGCGAGCATCTCCGCATCGCTCACGAAGCCCAACGCCCGCGCCGAGAGGCAGGAAACCAGATACAAGCCGACGTTGGTGGGCGACGTGCGCCGCGCTACGCCCACGGCCGGGTCGATTTGCACGTTGTCCGGCGGCAAATGGTTCTCGCGCGCGGTGACATAGGTTTCAAAAAAGCTCCAGGTGCTCCGCGCCAGTTGCGTAAGCGCGCCGACCTGCTCCACACGCAACGGCGCGCGCGCGTCGGTAGAAGTATCCTGCAAATCGCGCAGGAGGCCCGGCGCGAGCATGAACAACGCTATCAGCGCCAGTGCCGCGGGAATCCACGCCGCCGTCATCAGCCCCGGCACGCACAAAATCGCGCCTACACGGCAGGCGGTGCCCACGCGCGTACCGCCGGCGGCGGCATCGGCCGAAGTCACCCAGTCCAACATGTGTTTTTTGGTAAACGCCAGGCGAAACAGCGTGCGCATGACCGCGTCAAACTGCGCCGCCGCCGTGGAAGGCAGGGCCGCCAGTTGCATAATTGCCCGCCGCCAGCCTTCGGCGCCGGCGGTGAACAGGTGCGCAATGGGCGTCAAAAATGCGTAGAGCACACCCAGCGCAAACGCCGTGCGCAAATCAAACCACATCGCCTGCAAAAGCAGCGCCAACAGCGAAGGCGCGGCCAGGCTGCGCAGCAGGTTGTCGAGTATTTTCAGCCGCGAAAGACCCGAAAGGCCACGGCGGAACAGAAAGGGCAGAAGCTGCCAGTCGCCGCGCGTCCAGCGGTTGAGACGCTTCAGCCAGGCGGAAAACGTTTCCGGAAAGCCGTCGTAGAGCGATATATCGCTCACAAACGCCGCGCCGGCCAGCTCGCCTTCGATCAAATCGTGGCTGAGCACACGCCCCTCGGGCAATTTTCCTTCCACCGCCTCCATAAACGCGCGCACATCATAGATGCCCTTGCCGCCGAAACTGCCCTGGCCGGCGAGGTCCTGATAGAGGTTGGAAACCGTCACCGGATAGGCGTCCATGCCGCCCCGGCCGGCAAAGAGGCGTACAAATTCGTTCGTGCAGGAAGACGCGGCCAATTCCATGTTCGGCTGCAAAACCGCATAGCCGCGGCGCACGCCGTTTTCCGTGCGGGGACGGTTGACGGGATGCAGCAGCGTCCCGGCCAGGGCATGCACGCTGCCGGGCGCAAGGCGCGTATCCGCATCCAGCGTCAGCACCATGGAAAAGCGTCCCGCCAACGCCGCGCAGGCTTCGCCCTCGGCCGCGAAGGCGTTTTGCGCGCCGGCACGGCCCAGGAGCAGGCAGTTCAAATCCATCAGCGCGCCGCGCTTGCGTTCCCGGCCCATCCAGCGGCTGTCGGGCGCGTAAAACGTGCGGCGGCGGTGCAGATAAAAATATTTTTCCCGGCCGGCGCGCTCGTTCATGGCGCGGATGCGTCGGCGCACTGCGTCAAGGATTTCCGCGTCGTCGGCTTCCGTTTCGGAAGGGCCGTCGCGGAAATCGCCCAGCAGAAGATAAGAAACGTTTTCATCGTGGTCCAGGCAGCCGGCGGTTTCCAGCCCCTCGCACAGGTGGAGGGCGCGCTTTACAGAACTGAGCAGCACCGGCATGGCCACAAGCACGCGCTCGTCGTCGCCGAGGGCGTTCAGCTCGAGTTTGAGCAGCCGGCGCGGGCGCACAAAGCGCGTGCCCACACGGCCAACCAGCAGCATCGCCGCGCACCAGGCAAGCGGCACGCCCAGCGCCAGCACCAACAGGCTGCGCGCCAGCAGCGCGTAAAGGGCAAACAGCGCCGCGGCCAAAGCCGCCTGCGCCACAATCAAGCCGCGACCGCGGGGATCGGGAACAAGCCTTGGCAGACCGCCGCGCGCGCCCAGGCGTTTTGCCAGCGCCGCGCGTCCCTCGTCGTCATAAAGCCACCAGCACACCGTGCCGCGCGCCTGATCGGATTGCTCCTTTGCCGCCTCCACAGCCTGCCGGGCCACGCTGTGTTCGCTGAGACGCAGGCGTCGGGCGATGCGGCTGACCTGCTCGCGCACGGCGGCCCGGGACGCCTCGTCCATGCGCGGATATGTCCCATCCGGGTCGGCGCATAGTTCGGCTTCGGCGCGCGAAAGAGCGCGGAAACATTCCCGCCAGTCCAACGCGTCCAGCATGCGCTTGGCGCCGATGAGGTTATCCAGACGCATGCTCAAAAGCGCCTGGGCCTCGTGCTCCAGGCGGATCATCTTCTCGCCGCTTTCGCCCAGGCGGGCGATGCGGCCCTCGAGACGCTCGCGCAGCGCGGGCAATTCGCGTTCCACGCTCAGTTGCAGGGCGCGTTCGTAAAATGCGGAGGCGTCGCAGATTCGGCCGTCGCCATCGACAAAGCGTTCGGCCTGGCGGCGTTCGCGGGCGCGCCGGATCACCTCGCCGGCGCTTTCGCAGAAGGCCTCGGCCAGCGCGCGCCGCAGCGCCGTGGGCACGGCCCACATTTCCGCCATGCTCAACGCCTGCACTTCGTCAAAGGCGCGCAGGGCCGCGAGCAGCCGCTCCGCGCTCAGGGCCGCGTCGCCGCGGGCCACCGCTTCGCGCATCGCCGCCAGCACGCGCGGCACGCCGTCGGCCGCCCGCAGGCGCGCGCCGCCATCCAGATGCGCCTGCGCGGCGCAGGCCTCCATAATGCGCGCGTCCTGCGCAAGCCTTTCCAGCGCAGGCGTAGCGGCGGCGCTTTCGGCAAGCGTTTTTGCCGCTTCACGTCCCAACGCCTGAATTTTTCCCGCCAGGCGTGCCGGACATGTGAGGCGCGCATGGCCGTTCACGCGCAGGCGTACCGCCAGCGCGCGCATATGCCGGGCAAGGGAACCGTCGTCCCGTTCCGCGCCGGAGCCGCCCTCCCGGGGCGAGCGGGGCGCATACAGCGTTCTGGAAAACCCTGCCAAACCCTTCATTATCTTGCGTCCTCCTGAAATATCGTAACAAATGTCCAAGCGCTGTCGCGCCAAGCGCGGCATGCGGCTTGCGGAAGCGTTTCACAATCCGGAGAACCCGGTTCGCAATGGGCTTGGACCGGCAGGAAAGGCGCGGCTGCCAGATGGATATGAAGCAGGGGCGCGGCAAAACCGCCCT
Source organism: uncultured Clostridia bacterium (assembly GCA_904420265.1). Classification (GTDB taxonomy): domain Bacteria; phylum Bacillota; class Clostridia; order Christensenellales; family Aristaeellaceae; genus Pullichristensenella. The sequence goes on along the minus strand of CAJFUU010000333.1, from coordinate 4,140 downwards.
GCGCCCCGGATTTTTGAAACGCGCTCCGGTGCGTTTGAAACTCCGCGGGGCGCAGATATGAGAGATTTTTACCCTCCCAGGCAAAGGGGCGCATTTTTCGCGCGCTCCGTCAAGGGGGAACGCGGAAACGGCGAAAAAGTGCCGCGCTTCCGCGCCCGCAGAGATTCAAACACGCTCCAGTATGCGCGATTTTCTATGCGTTCATACATATGTGTCGCAAAGCCAGGCGGCCAGCGCGCCATAATTGTCCGTCTTTGCGCCGATGCCGCTGATTTGCAAAAACGCTTGCGCGACGCCGCCGCGCGCAGACGCCGCCTGCGCAACGCCGCCAATGGCAAAAAAGTCCGCCCGCACAGAGATGGAAAGCGCCGCTACAAAGGCGTTTCCCGCCGTTGCGTCCAATGCGCGCAAGGCTTCCAACGCGTACTTGAGCGCCCAAAGATCCGCCGAATACGCAAACGCGCCGCCCGCACGGCGGCAAGCCTCGTAGGCGCAAATGTTGGCTTGACCCTCGTCGGCAACACCGCCCAGGTGCATCAACTCATGCACGGCCGTAAACGGCTGCCCCGCCGGGGGCTCGTCCGGGTTAAGCAACGCCTCAAACGTCCAGGGCACGTACAGCCCCGCCAGCGATAAAGCGCGCATCCATTCAGGATAACGGGCGTACTTGGGCGCGGCGGCCGGACGCACCGGCGTATCGGCAAGCGCAGCTACTTCCAGGGCGCGCTCGCCAACGTCGTCGGGCAATGTAAATGCGCCGTAAGTATTCAGGTTCTCTACCAGTTCCGCGCACACCGCCGTCAGCGAGGACGCGTCTACCTCTCCAACCGCATAGCGCTGCGTGGCGAAATACGCCGGTGCCCACAAAAACGCATATCCGGCCAAAACGACGCTGAGCAACAAGCAGGCTCCGCGCCGCGAGCGAAACAGCAAAAAAACAAATAACGCCGCCAGCAGAAGCGCCAACGGCTCGGCGACGGCAAAGCTGCAGCGCCCGGAAAGCCCGGAAAGCGCGCCCGATACCGGCGCGAACACAGCCGTCATCCAGCCGTCCGCCAGGCCCGGCAGCAACCTGCATGCCAGCAAAAACAGCGCAGAGCCGCCCGCCAGCACACCCGCGGCCACATACAGCATAGCGTTCCCTCCCTGCACATTTATTATCCTATACCGCGCGGGAAAACGCAAATGCAATTTCTGCCTTGCCGGCCTGCAAATTCCAATGAGCAGCGCCGTCAAAGCCATTTGTCCCGTCCGGGCGCCCCTGGGCGCGGCAGGTCGGATCTATGCGGCTTTGGGGGCGCAACCATCCCGCCTCTTGCCAGAGGCCGTTTGCAAAAGGAACATGCAATTTTGCGAGGAACATTCTCAGGCTTTGTGGCGCCAGAGCAAAATGAAAGCGCCAAAGCAGCGAAAGCGCTTTTCTATATGCATTTTAGGGTTGGATATATGCCGGGCGGATTTCGCACCGGCGCGCTTTCGGAGAGGGCGCATCCAGTCAAACGGTTCCAGGGCGGAAAATGCGCCCCGGAGATTTTTTTATAGCGGAAATCGTATAGGAAATTCTTAAACCACCCTGGCACTAAAGCGTGCTTGAAACGGGAAAAATCCGCAATTGCGAGAGTTTTTCCGCCAGTTTCCATGAAGAATCCGCAGGCTTTGTGGCGCTACGTCAAAAATTCGCAGCGCCATAATGGCGCAAAAGCGCTGAAATTGCATTTTCAGGATTCTTCAAACACATTCCAAGCCCCTGGGCGCAACACAAACGCCCCGACATGTTCGCCTGTTTTTTGACAGGACATTTTCTGCGTGAGCGCTTTTCAGATATATGCGCTTGGGGGCCTGTCCGTTTCTTTTCAGACATCGGCCCCTCCTTGGGGTATGAACGCTGGCGTCCCCGTTTTTCGCACATGCGCGCTTCTTTTCAGGCCTCGGCGCTCCTTTTGAACGCTGCCATTTTTTGCCACAGGCGCTTTTTCTGATGTTCTTCTCCAGGCCCGTACTTTTCATTTACAGAGGTTTGTTTCAAGCATGCGTCCTCCTTTGAGGAGACAAACAGAACCATAGCCGCAAGTTTTGTAAAACGGCATGCCTTGCCCGACGTCTCGTCCTTTCTGCAAGGACGCATAGTATCTTGACCTGTTGCAGGCGCAGAATTGCCGTCTGGTCTTGCGCGGCGAGTACGGAGAGGAGCACCATATGCGCGCTGCGGCGAAAAACCCGCATCCAATCTTCCAGGGTAAGACCGCAAACAGTTTGTATGTGGCAAGTTTTCCCCCCGTCTTCCAGGCAAACAAAAGGCCGGGGAGGGGTACGCTCTCGCCCAGGCCGTCAAAAAAGTACAAATTGCTTTTTTGAGAAGCGCGGCCTGACGGGAGGGCCTTGGTTCCTTGCGAGCCGTCCATCCTTCCGCCATGGGAAGCGCCATTTTCGAGGCGTATCCTCCAACCATGACGAATTTGCACCGCACGTTTGCGGCTGCGGCCGTAGGGACTTCGAAGATTCTTTCCGTACAGGAGGTTTTTGACAAACAAAAGGCCGGAGTTCACACTCCGGCCCTCGTTTGCAGGCGGAATCAACCATCTACGCCCGCAACAGAGATTTTCGTCAGCAGCCACACGCCGTCGCTTTCGCAGAAGCCATAGCGCTCCAGGCGGTAGCCCGCTTCCAAGCGAATGCGGATTTCCAGGGTAATTTCCACATAATCGCATTCTTCACCGTCTACCGCCGTCTTGCGCAGCGGGAAGCAGTCCTCCACCAGTGCGTCAAATGCGGCGCGTTCTTCATCGGTCATAGCCTCGATGCGTGCCCGGACAGCCGCAACCAGCGCCGCCGCCTCGTCAGAGAGCGTATGCTCCCAAGCCTCCAACGTGTGGTTGACTTCATTTTCATAGCCAAGCACGCTCAGCAGCACAAACATCCTCTCCGCCGGTTCAAGGGCGTTGAGCGCTTCCAGTTCGTCGGCGGTAAGCACCTCGTCGCTGTATACGACGCTGACAGTCACATCCTCGCCGTACCGCTCGTAGATGTCCTCGCTCACGGAAGCCAGCGCCGTCGCCATGCGCACCGCCCCGCCGGCGGAGACGCCATGCAGCGCCTCGTCCGCATCCAGGTCGGTGAAGATCGGTTCGTCCGCAACCACGTCGTCTTCCTGCGTTTCGGGGCGGGTGTAGCCGCACAGGCGGCAAGTCCTGCCGCTGAAGACGTGCTCTTCCACCTGAGTCTGGTTTTCAAGATACACCGTGTCTTCGATTGTCAGGTTGCAGCACTTGCAGGTAGTGATCTCGTGAATGTCGCCGGTGGCGGTATGGCCGCTGCTGCCATTGGACTGATACGATGTGGCTACAAACACCATTCCGCTTTGCGGTTCGCTGTGCCCGCATTCGTGCTGGCAGAGCGTGCACACGCCGTCCACATAGGTATGCGGCTGCGCTTCCTCATACGGCGCGGGCTCGGTGACATTGGTTTCTGTGCCGCAGGTATTGCAGGTAGTGGTTGTCACGCGCGTGCCGGAAGCGGTGTGGTTTTTATCGTCGCCATCAACCGCCGTGTAGGCGTCAAACACATCCTGGTAGGTGTCTGTAGTGGCATCGTGTTTGCATTCGTACTTGCAAACAGTGCACTTGCCGTCTTCGTAGGTGTGCGCCTCCGGTTCGCCCTTCTGGGTCCCGTCCTGTGTTCTCTCGGTTCCGCAGAAATCGCAGGTGTAAGTCGTCTTCGTCTTGTACGTAGGCGTGTGCTGCGCGTCGTCTGTCTCGTAGCTGAGCACCTCGCCCCGGACGGGTTCGCCCGCCGTCTCCTGGGAATGCTTACATGCATACTGACAGACGGTGCACACGCCGTCTGCGTAGGTGTGCGCCTCCGGTTCGGCCTTCTCATCGACGGACGCCGTGTTCACATAAGCGCAGTATTTGCACTCCGTCGTCGTGGTGACGGTATTCACCTTCGTATGCGTCGCGTCGCTCAGGTCAGTATACTCCTTGACCTTCGTATCCTTCGTCACTTCCGCGCCCGCATGCGCGCATTCGTGCTGGCAAACGGAGCAGACGTACTTGCCGCCGGACTGTTCCACATAGGTATGCGCCGCGCTTACACCCTCCTGCTCGCCCGGTACCGTTCTCTCGGTTTCGCAGTACTCGCAGG
>CAJFUU010000332.1 GCA_904420265.1 uncultured Clostridia bacterium | reverse complement strand
TATGCGCTGGGCGGGCAACTCGCCTCCCTGTCTGCAAACTGGGTGCTGGTCCCGCTGGCCATGCTGATGGGGTTTTTCATCGTGCGCGCGGAGCCGGCGGTTCATGTCCTCAACGCCCAGGTTTCGGAAATTACCGACGGCGTTATCAGCAAGCGCGCCATGATGACCACGCTTTCGCTGGGCATCGCCGCTTCTCTGGGTCTGGCGATGATCCGCATCCTTACCAGTCTCTCGATCTGGTGGTTCGTACTGCCGGGCTACGTGTTGGCGCTGGGCATGTCCTTCTTTGTCCCGCCTGTTTTCACAGCCATTGCCTTTGACTCGGGCGGCGTGGCCTCCGGTCCGATGACGGCCACCTTCCTGCTCCCCTTCGCCCTGGGCGCGGTGGACGCGCTGGGCGGCAACCCCATGGCTGACGCCTTCGGGCTGGTGGCGATGGTGGCCATGACGCCGCTGATTGCGATTCAGGCGCTGGCGCTGGTGTACGCCTTCAAGACGCGCCACAGCGAAACCGCCGCCGCCGTCCGTCCGGAGACGGAGATCATCGACTTCGATTAGAGGTGCCTATGGAGAAATTGAAATTGATCGTGGCCATCGCCAACCATGGCCAGGGGGAAAGCATGCGCACGGCGCTGGAAGGCGCGGGCTGCGCTGCTTGCTTCCACCTTTCCGGCCAGGGCACGGCCAAGGCCGCCTGGCTGGAATACCTGGGGCTTTCCGATACGCGGCGGGACGTGTTGCTCGCCCCCTGCGCCGCCGAAAAGGCGTCCGCGGCGCTTGACGCGCTGCGCGCGGCGCTCGAACCGGCGCACTATTTCGCCGCCACTGTGTCCCTGAGCAGCATTGCCGGGCGCAATACCTATGAACTGCTTGCCAAGGGAGGAAACGCACATGGATAGAGAATTTGACCTGATCGTCGCCATCGTCAACCGCGGCTTTTCCGACCTGGTGATGGACGCCGCGCGCGCCGCCGGGGCTAGCGGCGGCACCATACTGCACGGGCGCGGCACCGGCGTGCATGAAGCCGAACAGTTCTTTGGAATCGCCATCCAGCCGGAAAAGGAAATCGTGCTCATCCTCACCCGCAGCGATGAGCGGCGCAAAATTATGGCCGCCATCGCTGAAGGCGCGGGCCTCAACACACAGGGCAAGGGGCTGACGTTCTCCCTGCCGGTGGACGAAGTCGCGGGCATTGTGCACCTGCTCTCCCCCGCGCAGAACCTGCCTCCCAAGCCATAGCCGCGACGGGGAAGCAATCGCCCGCAAGCGAACGGCCCCGTTCTTCCGTGGGCCGCTGCCGCCGCACAGGGAAACATGACGGTTCCGCCATCGCCTGCTCTTCATAAGACGGCCGCCCGTTTTCGCGCGGGCGGCTTAGGTATTGACAGATTCAACAGGCTGCCAGCACGAAAAGGTTGCTTGCCGCAGCGCTGATACCACGCGCAAGGCACTTTCACGCTTCCCTTCGCGCGTCCTGTTCAGACGCACATAAATTCCCCCCTCAACCTTTGCCCAGTTGCCTGTTTGCAGCGCTTATACCACGCACGCAAGGCACTTTCACGCTTCCCTTCGCGCGTCCCGTTCAGGCGCACATAGATTCCCTCTCAACTTTTGCCCAGTTGCCTGTTCGCAGCGCTTTTACCACGCGCAAGGCACTTGGCCCTGCTCCCTGCACGCAGCGTTTTGCCGTTCCTGCAAGGCTTCCAGGTTATGCGCTTCTCCCTGTCACCCCGTTTGCATGCCTTAAAAGCGTTACGCTGCGGCGCTTTCCCCGCGCTCAACCCCGCCTTAGAAGGGCGGCGACGCGCCGCGCGACGTTGATTTCCTCATTGGCGGGAACCACCCACGCTTCGGCAGGAGAGCCGTCCCGGGAAATTCTGCGCTCGTGCGCGCCTTCGTTTTTGGCCTCGTCCAGCTCTATGCCAAGATGGGCGAGCGCATGGCAGACGCGCGCGCGCACCATGGCGGAGTTTTCGCCGATGCCGCCGGTAAATACCAGGGCGTCCAACCCGCCCAGCACGGCGTAGAGCGCGCCCGCGCCGGCAATAATGGCATGCAGATACATTTCCACCGCCAGGCGTGCGCGCTCATTGCCCTGCGCAATGGCAGTCTCCAGGTCGCGCATATCGCCGCTTACGCCGCTCACGCCCAGCAAGCCGCCGTTTTTGGTAATGCCACGGGTGATTTCCTCGGCGCTGAGGCCCTCGCCAAGCAGGAAGGGGAAGATATAAGGATCAATGTCGCCGGCGCGCGAGGAATGCGGCAGGCCGCTTTGCAGGGAAAAACCGCAGGTGCTGTCCACGCTTTTGCCATCCAGTATGGCGCACAGGGAGCCGCTGCCGCCCAGATGGCAGGAAATTACGCGGCGCGCCCGGCCGCCGGTGAGGGAAGCGATGCGCTCCGCCACATAGCCGTGCGAAGCGCCGTGGTAGCCGTAGCGGCGGATGCCGTACTTTTCGTACCACGCGTAGGGCACGGAGTAAACCTGCCGCTCGAAGGGCACGGTTTTGTGAAAGTCCGTTTCAAAGGCGCCCACCATCCGCGCCGAGGGCAGCAGGCGCTTAAAGACGTTGATGGCCTCGATATAGGGCAGGTTGTGCGCCGGGGCGATGCGCGCGCCGCGCGCAAGGTCGGCCATGACCTCGTCGGTCAGTTCGTGATCGCCGAGGAATTTCTGGGCGATTACGGTTTTAAAGCCCACGGCTTCTATTTCGTCAATATCTTCCAGCACGCCGTTTTCGCCGGTCAATTCGCGCAAAAACAGGTTGATGCCGTCGGTATATTCGGGCACCGACAGGCCCTCAAGGCGCTTTTTGGCGCCTGTTTGCAGGTTGATGTAGGTAAAAATGGCGCTGTCCAGGCTGCCCACGCGTTCCACGCGCGCATCGCACAGGGCCGTTTCGTCTGCCATGTTAAACAGTTTGAACTTCAGGGACGTGCTTCCCGCGTTGCTGATAAGTACTTTCATGCGCATTCTCCCAAGCTTTTTTTCCCATTATACGAAATGCGCGGGCCTGTGTCAACGCGCGGCAGGACGAGGCGTGCATAATTTTTAACATTTCTGCGCCACTTCGGCAGTTTTGTTGCGTTTTTGCTTCATATCTTAACATTTGCTTTTCACAAACGGTCATTGACGCAGCGCGCGCATGCTTCTAAAATAGAGGCAGGAACCTTATACACAGAGGAGGAGGCATATGCGCAATTACGACGTAGCGATCATCGGCGCGGGCGTAACGGGCTGCGCCATTGCGCGGCACCTGTCGCGTTTTCGCTTGAAGATCGCGCTGATCGACGCCGCTGAGGATGTGGCCATGGGCGCCTCGCGCGCCAATTCCGCCATCGTCCACGCGGGCTACGACTGCCCCGCCGGCACGTTGATGGCCAAGATGAACGTGCGCGGCAACGCGTTGTACGACCGCTGGTGCGCGGAATTGGACGTGCCTTTCCAGCGCGTCGGTTCGCTGGTGGCGGCCTTTAATCCCGACGAAAAGCTGGAACTGCGCTGGCTGTACGAACGCGGCCTGCAAAACGGCGTGCCGGACATGGAAATGCTCACCGGCGACGAGGCGCGCGCGCTGGAGCCGATGCTCTCCCCAAAGGCCATCGCCGCGCTGCACGCCAAGTCTGCGGGCATCACCTGCCCCTATGAAATGACCATCGCCTGCGCGGAAAACGCCGTGGAAAACGGCGTGGAACTGCTCCTGGGCCGGCCGGTGAAATGGATTGTATCTGAGCCGAACAGCATGGTGATTCGTTGCGGCGACGAGTGCATCAGCGCCAAGCGCATCGTCAACGCCGCCGGCATCCATGCCGACGATGTGGCCCGCATGATTGAGGACGATTCCTTCGATATCCGTCCCCGCAAGGGCGAGTATATGCTTTTCGACCGCACGGAACGCCGTCCGGACAAGGTGATTTTCCACACACCCACAAAGTTGGGCAAGGGCATACTGGTCGCGCCCACGGTGGACGGCAACGTCTTTGCCGGTCCCACCGCCGTAAACGTCAACGACAAGGAAGATACCTCCGTGGACGCCAACCTTCCCGAAGTGCTGGCCACGCTGGCGCTGGAAGCCACGCCCACGCTGAACCTGCGCAATACCATCCGCGCCTTCGCCGGCCTGCGCGCGCAGCCCTCCACGGGCGATTTCATCATCACCTCTTCGGAAAAGGACGCGCGCATGATTCACGCCGCGGGCATCTGCTCGCCGGGCCTGACCAGCGCGCCCGCCATCGCCGAACAGGTGGAGGAAGAATTGCGCATTACGGGGCTGATTATGAGCGAAAAGGCGCATTTCAACCCCTATCGCAAACACATTCCCGTGTTCCGCACCATGACCGAGGATGAGCGCCGGCGCGCCATTGCCGAAAACCCGCTTTACGGGCGGGTAATCTGCCGCTGTGAAAATGTCACCGAAGCGGAGATTGTCGAGGCCGTGCGCCGCGGCGCGCGCACCGTGGATGGCGTCAAGCGCCGTACCCGCGCCGGCATGGGCCGTTGTCAGGGCGGTTTCTGTACGCCGCGCGTCATGGAAATCATTGCCCGCGAGGCGGCGATTCCCGAAGAAAACATCACCAAATCCGGCGGCAATTCCTATATGGTTGCCGGCAGGACGCGCGGGGAGGTGTGAACATGGAGCGCAAGATCGACGTAGTCATCATCGGCGGCGGCCCTGCGGGGCTGGCGGCGGCGCTGGCGGCGCGCGAGCAGTCCCCGGAGGCGAGCGTGCTCATCCTCGAGCGCGACCGCGCTTTGGGCGGCATTTTGCAGCAATGCATTCACAACGGCTTTGGCCTGCACTATTTCGGCGAAGAATTGACCGGCCCGGAATATGTGGACCGCTTCATCCGCCGCCTCGAGGGCAAGGACATTGAAGTATGGCTTGACACGATGGTTTTGGAAATCGGCGAAAACCGGCGCGTGGTCTGCGTCAGCGCCGAGCGCGGCCTGGTCGCGCTGGAGGCCGGCGCAGTCGTGCTGGCCATGGGGTGCCGCGAGCGCCCGCGCGGCGCGCTGATTCCCGGTACGCGCCCGGCGGGCGTATATACGGCGGGCACGGCGCAGCGTTTGAACAACATTGACGGCTACCTGCCCGGCAAACACATTGTCATCCTCGGTTCGGGCGATATCGGCCTGATCATGGCCCGGCGCATGACCTGGGAGGGCGCGAAGGTGGAATTGGTGGCGGAAATTATGCCCTATTCCAGCGGCCTGAAGCGCAACATCGTGCAGTGCCTGGAAGACAACGGCATACCGCTTTTGTTCAACCACACCGTCACGCGCGTGCATGGCCGCGAGCGCGTGGAGGGCGTAACCGTCAGCGAGGTCGACCCGGCCACCCGCCTGCCCATTCGCGGCACGGCGCGCTTTGTGCCCTGCGACACGCTGCTGCTCTCAGTGGGCCTGATTCCCGAAAACGAACTTTCCCGCGGCGCGGGCGTGGAAATTGACGCCGTCACCGGCGGCGCGATCGTCGATGAGCGGCGGCAGACCTCTGTGTCCGGCGTGTTCGCCTGCGGAAACGTTTTGCATGTGCACGACCTGGTGGACAATGTTTCCGTGGAAGCCGCCATCGCCGGACGGGCGGCGGCGCACTACGCGCTTGTGGGCGCAGACGCCGCTCCACAGCGCGCAGTGCGTGCCGGTCGCGGCGTGCGCTATGTGGTTCCCCAGCGCATCTCCGCAGAGGCGGCGGGCAAGCTGGACGTGTACTTCCGCGTGGACAACGTCTACCGCGCCGCGACGCTTGAAGTCCTCAGCGGCGAGGAAGTCATCCTGCGGCGCAAGCGTCCCATCGTCACCCCCGGAGAAATGGAAAAGCTGGAAATCGACCTTGGCGGCGTGACCGCGGACGTAACTGTGCGCCTTTCGGCGGACGCTTAGGAGGTGCTGGCGTGGAAAAACGTGAACTGACCTGCATCGTCTGTCCCATGGGTTGCCGTGTGACGGTGGAGTTGGACGGCGAAGAGATACGCCTTTCGGGCAACCAGTGCAAGCGCGGTGAAGCGTATTGCCGCCAGGAGGTCGCCTGTCCCATGCGCACCGTAACTTCGCTTGTGGCCATCGACGGCGCGGAGCATCCGCTCTGCCCGGCGAAAACCGCCGCCGCGGTCCCCCGCGAAAAAATTCCCGAGGTCCTTGCCGCGCTGCGCCGTGCGCGCGTGCATGCGCCCGTGGCCATCGGCGACGTTCTCGTTTCCGACATCGCCGGCACCGGCGTAAATCTCGTCGCCACGGACGCCCGCCCGCTGCGGCCGGCGTTGCAGGGCAAGGCATAGCCGCATAAACCCATGGCCCGACGCGGACATTCGCCGTCCGACGTCGGGCCTTTGCTTGCTCTTCCGGGTTGCGCGGGCAACGGCATGGCGAAATGGCGAGAGATAAACACAGCGCGCTATGGCGGACGAGGTCTGCGCGCCCTTAAGCCCCATACTACCTCGCGGCGTTCGGGGATTCATCCGCCGCCGGCCTGATTCCAACGGGGCAGATCACAAAATTCTGCGCGTCGTTGCACGCAGATATGTTAAACGGCGCAAACCGCACAATTGGATTCTCATATTCCGAAATGGAGCGGCCGTCGAAACGACGGCCGGAATGGAAACGCCCGAGTCCCCGAAAGTTCATCAGCGGTGCATCCCAAATCCCGCGCGCAGAAGCGCCTTGCAAGACCCACCGCCATCACACGGCGATTGGAGGGCGCGCACAGGCGCTTCTGCCGCCGGCGCAACGGGCGAATTGGAGCAGGCGTTCCAGAGGCGCGCATAAATGCCAGGCTTTTGTCCATGCGTTTCTCTTCTTAATCGGAAAAGAGTTTGACGATTTTGTTTCAACCTATAAAACTTCCCAGAACTCCGCTTCAGGCGAAGGATTCGTTTTCAAATCATAATCACCGGCCAAACTGATGGCTTGACGAGACCTATAAGGCATGACACTGGCAGCGCCAAGCGTTCTGAGCAGCCAGCGCATATGCCAGTTCCCCCAGACGCTGCCAAACGCAGCCGCTTAGCCTCTTTGCGTTGGCTTTTGTCATGCGCTTCTCTTCTTATCGGAAAGGGTTCGAGGCTTTTGCTTCAACCTATAAACCCCTGAACTTCGCTCCAG
>CAJFUU010000331.1 GCA_904420265.1 uncultured Clostridia bacterium | reverse complement strand
TGTCATGTTAATTGTATGACCGCGCCCAAAAGCGCTTGCGGTTCCAGCCTGCACGCGCTATAATAGTTGCCTGCAAGGATTATTTGGGAGGAAATGGCATGACTGCACGGCAAAAATGGCTGCTGACGGCGGCGGTGTGTCTCTCTACGGTGTTCCTTGCGGCGGTAAACTCGTCGCACGGCCCCCTGCTCAGTCCCATGATCGAGCGCTATGCCCTGACGGATTCGCAGCAGGGGTACCCAAATTCGGCGCAGAATATCGGTTGCATCGCGGCGATGTTTACCTCGCTGTGGGTGATCGGCCGCCTGCGCAAGCAGACGCTGCTTACGGCGGCGGTGGGCCTGATGGCGCTTTTGATGCTCCCGCTCTCGCTTTTGCCGCCGTTCCCGGTTTACCTGGGTCTTTATGCGCTGGTGGGGGTTGCCTATGCCTACATGGACGCCATCGCCTCTTCCATGATTGCCGATTTGCACACGGGCAAGAATTCCGCGCGCATGATGTGTGTAATGCACGCCTGCCACGGCCTGTCGGGCATTGTCTCGCCGCTGCTGTTGGGCGCGGCGCTGGGCGTGGACGGCAATATGCCGCGCGCTTACCTGGCCGTGCTGGCCATCGGTGCGGTCACGTTGGCGTTTCTGTGGCCTGTGAACGCCCGCGTGCATTTGAGCGAGGCCGCCGCACGCCCGGAACCGCTTTCAAAGCGGCAACTCGCCGCCTTTTTCGGCAACCCGACGCTGCGGGCGCTGGCCATCGCCATACTCTTTTACGGCGTGCATCTCTCGGGCATGATTGTGTGGATCGACCGGTATGTCGAGGTGGGCCTGCAAAGCACGTTGGGCGCCCTGGCGCTGGCCTTCCTCTATGCCGGGCTGACCGGTTCGCGGCTGATCGTGCCGCTTCTGCGCGTGCGGCCGATGACTTACATCTGTTTTTCGTGCCTGCTTTCGGCGGCGTTGATGATCCTGGGGCTGTGCGTGGGCAACGCGGTGGTAATGTGCGCGTGCGTGCTGGCCTGCTCGCTGGTGAGCGGCGCGCTGGTTCCCGTCATTCTCGGCACGGCCTGCGCCGGTTTTTCCTCGAACACGCTGCTGGCTTCGACGTTGATGAATTTGTGTATGCTGGCTGGCAACTGCATTTCTTCGCCGTTGATCGGCATGATCGAATCCCGCGCGGGCATGGGCTGGGGCATGGCGGTTTGCGCCGTGGCGCTTGTGGCCGCTGCGGCGGCGCCAGCGCTGCGCCTGCGCGCGGAACGGAGGCTTGGATAACATGGGCGCTTTCCCGAACGGCAGAGAGCGTGGAGGCGCGCTTTGGGCCATCGACAACCGGCGCAGCATCCGCAAATTCCAGGATACGCCCCTGCCGATGGCATGCGTTCTGGAAATCCTCCAATGCGCCCTCAAGGCCCCTTCCTCCAAAAACCGGCAACCGTGGAAGTTTGTCGTCGTCGAAGGGCGGGCCAAGGAAGAAATGCTGCGCGCCTTTGAACGGGGGCTAAGCCGCGAAGAGGCGTCGCCCTTGCTGCCAGACAGCAACATCCATCTTCCCGCAGCGAAGCACACGCTCAAAATCCTGCGGCAAGCGCCCGTCGTCATTTTCGTCGTCAATCCTCTGGGAAAGCCCCTCGGGGCCTCTCTGACGGCCGAGGAGCGCGTTTACGAAATCTGCAACACACAGTCCGTGGCCGCCGCCATTGAAAACATGCTTCTGGCGGCCACGGAAATGGGCGTTGGCAGCCTGTGGGTTTGCGACATTTACTTTGCCTATGCGGAATTGTGCGCGTGGCTGCGTCCCGAAGGAGAACTTCTCGCCGCGGTGGCCTTGGGCTATCCGGACGAAGCCCCCGCGCCGCGGCCGCGCCGGGGCATAGAAGACGCCGTCGTCTGGAAAAGCTGACGCTGCGTTGCGTTCCCTTGCGTGCTGTCCGAAGCAGAGCGTCGCGCAACAAACAGCGGCGCTTCCATGACGGAATCGTCGGTAATTTTGCAAAAACGGGAATCTTCCGCCAGGCCGTTCTTCTTAAAGCGTAGTTTTGCCGCCCTTCGGCCGTCTGCGCGGCAAATGCATAACGGCCGCCGCGAAGCGTTTGGGCGATTGTTGGGGCATTCGGTCCATCAAGATAGAAAAACAACCGCTCCGACACATGGCTCGCGCGGTTGCAGGAATCAGCTATATCCTGGCCTGTATTCCATTGCGCCTGCATGAGAAATTATCGTAAATGTTCTCCCTCACAAGCCGTTGGCCGTCGCGCGGGATGCAATAGCGAATTGCAGCGCCGTGGAGCGAACATTTTCAAACCGGCTCAGCGTTTCAAGCCGCGTCCATGATGCGTTCGCTTCTATATTGCCGCCGTTACGCTGCTATTTATGCGTGTTTTCCGTATATTCGTCGATCGCATCCACGCCGCAACGGGTTACCGCGGCGCTGGCTTGCGCGGCGGCAACCCGTTCTCCGGCAAATTGCCGCCGCTTCAGGTTGTCTTGTCCATGTCCGGCTTCATATCCTTCTTCTGTCTGGATGTTTGATTGTCCTGGATGGAAAAGCATGGTTTGATAAAATTACATATACTTCAAAACGATTTTCATTACAAGGGCTCCTGCAAATGCTACAATCAGAAACCCCAACAGGATTCTGCATATCACTCTTTTGGTTTGCGAATACGTTTCGGTTTTGGACGCCTTGTACAGGATCAGCGCTATTGGAAGAATCGTTAAGGCTGTCAAAAAAGCGTTCAATGCCAAATTCTCTTCCAAGGCATCTTCGCCTCCCATTTGAGCCACCAGGATATTTCCCACAACAGCGATTATGACAAATCCAATCAATAACTTCTTATACGATAAATTCACAAACAATCCCCCTCCCCGGCGCTATACCGCCCAATGCCGGCATATTCTTCAGACCATTCAATGAAATACCCGGCGCATTATTTCCTGCGCTTACAGCGTTATATATGCGCCTGCCGGAATTGTTGTCAATGCCGCAACGCCGCCCCGTGCATTCTGGATATATGCAGAAAGATTCTACTTTGCCAAACGGTTCCGATATCCTGTGCCGGAGAGGAAGCAGGGCCTTTCCCCGCCAGGCGGGGCGCCACAATTTTCCATTTTGCGCCCCTCCTCCTACTTTTGCTTGCCGCTTCGCGTCCGCAGGCAAAAGCGCAAGGCTGATATTTTCCGCAAATGGGATTTGCCTGCGCAAAAATATCCGCATTCCCGTCGCGGATGAGGCGTTTTGCCGGTTGCAAATCGCCAAAACCGGCCGACTTGAAAACCCGAAGGGGCAACCGCTCGCCGGAAATGATTCGCCGCGGCTTTACATGCCTTTTTGAAAAAACGCGGCGGCCATTTCGTGGCCGCCGCAGTGTTTTCAAATTTACTTGTTGCGCTTCAGGAAGCTCGGCGTGTCGGGCGTAAAGCCGCGACGGGTGCGGTTATCGTCGTTCGCGCCGTCCTGATAGACGCGCGGGCGGCGCGGCGCGGGTTGAGCGCGGCGTTCCATCTCCTCGCGGCTGGGACGCGGCGCGCGGGCGGCGCGGCGCTCGAAGATCGGCGACACGGGCGTATCCGCCTCGTCGTCAAGTTCGACCATGCGCTCGCGGCGCGGCGCGGCGGTCTCCACAGGGGCTTCGACCGTCTTGGTCTCGGCCTTGACCTCTTCCTTGGCTGCGGGGAAGGGGTTGTTGTCAAAGCCCGTGGCGATAACGGTGATGTGCACCTCGTCCTCAAGCGTTTCGTCGATGCCGGCGCCAAAGATGATGTTGGCCTCGGGATCCGCGGCCTGCGTAATCATCTGCGCAGCTTCGTTGATGTCGATGATGGACGTATCCGGGCCGCCGGTAATGTTGATCAGCACCGCGCGCGCGCCGTCGATGGACGTTTCCAGCATCGGGCTGGAAATGGCCTGCTTGGCGGCGTCTACCATGCGGTTTTCGCCCTTGCCCACGCCGATGCCCATATGCGCCAAACCGCGCGCCTCCATGACGGTGCGCACATCGGCGAAGTCCAGATTGATGAGGTTCGGCACGGCAATCAGGTCGGAAATGCCCTGGATGCCCTGGCGAAGCGTGTCGTCGGCAATGCGGAAGGCCTCGGTGACGCTCGTGCCCTTGGTGACCACCGAGAGCAGGCGGTCGTTGGGCACGACCACGAGCGTGTCCACATTCGCCTTGAGGCGCTCGATGCCGGCCTCGGCGTTCTTCATGCGCTGACGGCCTTCAAACATAAACGGCTTGGACACCACGCCGATGGTGAGTATGCCCATATCGCGCGCCAATTCCGCAATGACGGGGGCCGCGCCGGTGCCGGTGCCGCCGCCCATGC
>CAJFUU010000330.1 GCA_904420265.1 uncultured Clostridia bacterium | reverse complement strand
CACCTCGCCAACCATTTTCCACTTGTTCAGCGCCGCCGTGCGCTCCATGGGGATGCGCACGCCGTCCAGCACGGAGAGGTCGTCTTCCTCGCAGCAGGCGATCAGCGCGCATTCCTTGCCGGCAATGTCCTTGCCGCCGACGACCATGGAGTAGATGCGGTCGATTACGCCCTTGATCTGCGCGGGGATGGAGTACCAGTATACCGGCATGGTGAATACCAACGCGTCCGCCTCAAGGATGGCGGGGGCGATGGTGTTGAAGTCGTCGTCAAACGAGCAGGCCTTGCCTGTCTTATAGCAGGTTTCGCAGGCGCGGCAGCCGCCAATTTTCATCATGGCGACGTCAAAGCGCGTCACGCTGTGGCCCTTTGCCTCCGCCGCCTTGATAAAAGCGTCGGTCATGGCGAAGCTGTTGCCGTTTTTGCGGGGGCTGCCGGTAATGACTACAATTTTCTTGGACATGGTTTTTCTCCTTTCAAAATATGTCGGCCGTTTTGGCGGCGTTTATTTTTGAATTGTATTGGAATTCTGGTTGTACGCCTTGGCGACGCACTTCCACTCGCCGTCCATCTTCAGCAGCAGCAAAACGTCGGTAAAGTCGATTCGATTGCCCCAGCCCTGCTCCAAAACGCGCACGACCGCCAGCGTTTCTTCCACCATCAGCACGTCCACCCGGGCCTTGAAATTGTCTCCACCGGGCACGGTGTCCACATTGTGATAAAACTGTTCGATGGAACCGTGCTCCAGCTTGCCCTCCAGATAGCCAAACAGCACCGCCTCGTCGGTAAACAGCTCGCGGGCATGCTTGCTGTTGCCCTCGGCAACGCTTCTGACAAATTTCATCGCCGCCTCTTCTACGGCCTGATACTCCTTCAATTCCGCTCTCATGGGAAACCGCCTCCTCAAACTTCTGGTTTTGAGCGCATTCTCTGGCGCTCAGGCGCGGGATTGACGTTTCCTGCGCCCGATGCTATAATTATAACGCGAACAGAAGGAAAAGCAAGTACGCACATTAAAGTGTGATACTTACAATAAAGGACAATACTTACGGAAAGGAAAGTGTAATATGGGCGAGCGTTGCATTTCCAGAGAGTGTCTTGACACGACGGGCTTCAGCTATACGCTGTCGCTGATCAACGGCAAATACAAAATGACCATTCTCTACACGCTGATGGAGTTTGGCGTGGTGCGCTTCAATGAAATGAAGAAGTATATCGGCAGCATTTCCTACAAAACCCTCAGCGCCACGCTAAAGGAACTGGAGGCCGATAAGCTCGTGCACCGCGAGGAATACCCGCAAATCCCGCCCAAGGTGGAGTACAGCCTCACCGAACGGGGAAAATCGCTGATTCCCATACTGGACGGCATGTGCGAATGGGGAGACAAAAACCGGCTTTGAGGCGCAAGGATTTTGCGGAACGATGGATAAAGACGGGCTTACACTGCGGAAAAGAGAGGCGGACCGCGGCCTTTTTGGCGCCGCATGGCGCGCCATCGGAAAGGCGTGCCCGTTTTCCGGGTTTGCGCAGGGCCATGCGCCTATGAGGACAACCGTGGCGCGGGAAGAAGGCAAAGCGCTTTTGTTTTGGCAGGGATGGCCTGCGCGAATGGAGTATCCTGGGGACTTATCCAGGAGACGTGGCTACGGCCCTGCCGGGAGGCTCAACCCCATGCGCTTGCCGGTTCGAGGTAGCGGCCGGTGCCGCCTGGCAGGAGGAGTGGCGCGCTATACTCTTTCAATGGGGCGACAAACGGCGCGATTGGTTGGATTGGACGTATCGCGGACTGCACCGTACGGACTTCCACACGGGTGTATACGGACGGCGCGGATCAATATCGCTGAATGGCAAAGCGAGCCCTTCCAGAGGATAGCGCATCAGGTGGTCAAACCGGCCCAGCCCCATGCGCTTGCCGGTTCGAGGGCCGCGATGGGTGCCGCCTGGCAGGAGGAACGGCACACCGTACTCTTTCAATGAGACGGCAAACGGCGCGATTGGTTGGATTGGACGTATCGCGAACTCGCCGCACAGACCTCCACGCGGGTGCATACGGACGGCGCGGATTAACGGCGTCAAATGGCCGTATCGGTTTCGCTTTCCGGTCGGAATGCGGCAACGGGAATACAGAGGCGCGCGGCCGTTTCCTGCGCCATGCGGAAAGCGGCATTCTGCCGGCAGATGTGGTGGGGAAGGCTTCCGTGATCTCGTACAACGTCATCTATAAAGGACGCCCGTGGATGGATTTTCCGTCTTGGCGGGGTTGGCTTCGGCCAGCGCCGCTTTTCAGCCGTGCCCTCCTTCGTCAAATTGCGCCGGAAGGGAAAACTGTGTGCATATCCATTTTGCCGCCAGGATTTGGCGTGGACGGCTGCAAAACGGCTTTCATCATTCATAATTATGGAAGGAGAAGGGCTATGTCCAGTGAAATGATAAACGAAAACTGGACGCGGAAGGATGTAGAAACTGGACGCAAGAACAGCATAAAGACACTGCATCCAAAGCGTGGACAGGGGGTACCCAATGAAGTGCAAGAAGGATCAAAGATTGGACACAGGCCGGTTTGAAGCGACAACGATGTTGGAGTCACCCTGCTGGGGAATATGGCATTGGCTCCAACGCGGCACGCGAATAATATGCGCTTGTGTCGGGCCGAACGCCACCCGTCGGGCAGGCGGGCAGAAAGCAACGCTGGAAGATAAAAGAACCTCCTCGACCACCAGCTCGTCCGGAAGATTGCGAAGCGATGAGCAAGGAGAAACTGAGGGAATCGCCGCCGCAGGCGGCATGTCTTTGACGGGTTCTTGAAAAACGACAACGATTCATCCGACGGCGAAGCATTTGCCAATTGCTGATGCGTTCTTCGCCGTCGGCATTGTTCCGGCATCGTGCTTTCAAGGAAGGCGTCATATAGAAGCGCTTGCATCGAGTCCAATTCTTCGTGGCCCGTGTCCGGCCTTTGACTGGCACACCGTTTTGCGAGCGTTCCGGTCGCGCATTGTTTTCCGGGCTGCCTTCTGTCCACAGAAATACAAATACGGCGGAGGAATGGTTCCTCCGCCGTTTGGTGTTGGTTTGGCTTACAGCACGCGCCGTCCCCAGGAGAACACGCGGTAGTAGTAGCCGCTGCCCAAGTCGGAAACGATAACCTCGCCCGCGCCCGAGGAGGCGTGGATCATCTTATTGTTGCCCAGGTAAATGCCAACGTGGTCAGACAGGTCGTTGTCCGAAACCGTGTTCATACACACGATGTCGCCGCGCTGGAGGTTGCTCAGGCCCTCGATCTTGGTGCCGGCGCTATAGCCCTGCTGCTGCGCCGTGCGGCCGAAGGTTACGCCCACCTGTTTATAACAGTAGGTGGTAAAGCCAGAACAGTCGAACTGGTTGGGACCGATCGCGCCGTAGACGTAGGGCTTGCCCATCTGTTGCTGAGCAACGTAGATTACGTACTCAATCTTCTCCGCGCGCGTCGGATCGTCGGGCAAGTGATCCTGGTTGGAATCGCCGCCGCCACTGCTGCCGGAGTCGGCCGCGCTGCCCGGGTTTGCGGGAGCGTTGTTGCTGTACAGGGCGCGCAGGGTGGTGCTGTCAGCCACGCCGGTGGCGCTCAGGCCCGCGGCGGCCTGGAACAGGCGCACGGCCGAAGCGGTGTTGCTGCCGTAGTCGCCGTCCACGCT
>CAJFUU010000329.1 GCA_904420265.1 uncultured Clostridia bacterium | reverse complement strand
GCTCTTCCGGCTCGATCTGCAGCCACTTGGCTATTGATTTGTCGCCCGCGAAGCGACCAAAACCCTCCCCGCTTTTGCTAGAATAGCACCATCAAAAGCAGGGAGGGTTTCCCATGAAAAAGAATTTAACGGAACTGGTATTCATCCTTGACCGCAGCGGCTCCATGCGCGGCCTGGAAGCGGACACCATCGGCGGCTTCAACGCCATGATTGAAAAGCAGCGCGCCGCTGCGGGCGAAGCGCTGGTTTCCACTGTGCTGTTCGACCACGAAAGCCTTGTGCTGCACGACCGCGTGGACGTGCGCGACGTTGCGCCGATGACCGAGGCGCAGTACGCCGTGCGCGGCTGCACGGCGCTGCTGGACGCCATTGGCGGCGCGATTCGCCACATCGGCAACGTACACAAATACGCCCGCGAGGAAGATCGCCCGGAGCACACCGTATTCGTCATCACCACCGATGGCATGGAAAACGCCAGCCGTCGTTACGGCAGCGACCGCGTCAAGGAGATGATCCAGCGCCAGACGGACAGATACGGCTGGGAATTTCTCTTCCTGGGCGCGAACATCGACGCTGTGGAAACTGCCGGGCGCTTCGGGATCGCCGCCGACCGCGCCGTCAACTACCGCGCCGACGCGCAGGGCACGCGCCTCAATTACGAGGTGGTTGGCGAAGCCATCAGCGCCGTGCGCGGCAGCGCGCCGTTAAACGCGAACTGGAAGGCGCGCATTGAGGCCGACTATCAAAGCCGGAAATAAGCGGCGTACACCCCGCCATGCCTTTGCAGGCCGCGTCCCGACCATGGGCCGCGGCCTTCTTGTCACAGTGCCCGCAAGCCCTCTGCCGGGCGAAGATACGGGGCGGCCTGCTCCTCTTCGTTCCAACGGTGTTGAAAATCTCGTCATTCAGACGCCGCCCTCCGCCGCGCAGTTCCGCTTTTTCACCGGAAGTACATTGATTCCTGGGGCAATACACGTTATAATGGAAAGGAAACGGAGGGAAGCGCCATGGCGGATAATTGGGACAGGCTGTTAAGCGCCGCAAACGCCCTGCGAAATGGGAGCGAAATTTCGCCGTTTGTCTATGCCGGCCAGGTGGCCGCAGCCCTCGAGACCGCGCGCGGCAACGTCTATGCGGGCGTATGTGTGGACGGAGTTTGCGGCCTGAGCGTGTGCGCGGAGCGCGCGGCAATCTATGCCATGCTTGCGCAGGGAGAACACGAAATCCGCCGCGTTGTGGCCGTGGGCGAGCATGGACATGTGGTTCCGCCCTGCGGGGCCTGTCGCGAGGCTATGATGCAGCTCTTCCCCAACGCGGGCGATATAGAGGTGCTTTTGCACGACGAGCCGCGCCGCATATGCGCCCTGCGGCAACTTTTGCCCGATTGGTGGGGGCAAAACCGCTTTGAAACGCAATGATACGGGAGGACGGGCCATGTTTATCGCGTCCGGCTGGAAGGATTATGAAGTCATCGACACAGGCGACGGCGAAAAGCTGGAGCGCTGGAAAGACGTAATTTTGCGCCGTCCTGACCCACAGGCCATCTGGCCCAAGCAGCGGCCTGACTTGTGGACGCGCGCCGACGCGCACTATCACCGCTCGGCCAAGGGCGGCGGCGAGTGGGAGTTTTTCCGCAAACTGCCCGAACGCTGGACGGTAGCCTATGGCGATTTGCGCTTTTACGTGCATCCCACGGGCTTCAAACACACCGGCCTGTTCCCGGAGCAGGCTGTGAACTGGGATTGGATGGCCGCGCGCATCCGCGAAGCAAACCGGCCCGTGAAAGTTTTGAACCTGTTTGGCTACACGGGCGGCGCGACGGCGGCCTGCGCCCGCGCCGGCGCGCAGGTGACGCATGTGGACGCCGCCAAGGGCATGGTGCAGTGGGCGGGCGAAAACCGCCGTCTTTCCGGCATTGACGAAACGCGCGTGCGCTGGATTGTGGACGACGCCAAGAAATTCGTCCAGCGGGAGGCGCGGCGGGGCAACGTCTATCAGGGCATCCTCATGGACCCGCCCAGCTATGGGCGCGGCCCCGGCGGCGAAGTATGGAAGTTGGAAAACGAGCTGCACCCGCTGGTGGAAGCCTGCGAAAAAGTGTTGGCCAGGGACGCCGTGTTCATGCTCATCAACAGCTACACCACGGGCCTGCAGCCGGCGGTGCTGGGCAACATACTCGCCATGGCCGTATCCAGGCGGCGCGGCGGCAAAGTAGCGGCGGAGGAAATTGTGCTGCCCGTAACGGCGGGCGGCGTGCTGCCCTGCGGCGCCAGCGGGCGCTGGCAGGCGTAACGGGGGAAACGCATGATACTGATGACGGTGCAGAACGTGTCGAAATCCTTTGGCATGAACTGCGTTTTGAAGGATATATCGCTGACGCTTCAGCAAGGCGCGCGCATGGGTCTGATCGGCGTAAACGGCTCGGGCAAGTCCACGCTGCTGCGCATGATCGCCGGGCAGATGGAGCCGGACGAGGGCAGCATTGCGCTGATGCGCGGCACGCGCGTGGGTATGTTGACGCAGGAGGCGGACATTCAGAGCGATTTGACCGTGCGCGAGGAACTTTCGCGCGTATTTGAACCCGTGCGGGAAATGGAGCGCCGTCTGCGGGCCCTGGAGGAGGAAATGGCGCAAAACCATGAAGACGAAAACGCGCTGGACCGCCTCTCGCGCGAGTATGCCCGCCTGACCGACCGCTTCGAAGAGGCGGGCGGCTATGAATGGCCCAGCCGCATACAGGGCGTGCTCGCCGGCCTCGGCTTTGCCAGGGGGCGCGAGGAGCAGCCCGCCAGCGTGCTTTCCGGCGGGGAAAAAACGCGGCTGTGCCTGGCGAGGCTGTTGCTTACCCAGCCCGACCTGCTCATGCTCGACGAGCCGACCAACCACCTTGATCTCGCCTCTATCCAATGGCTGGAGGATACGCTGAAAAAGTACCGCGGCACGGTGTTGATTATTTCGCACGACCGTTATTTTATGAACAGCGTGTGCGATTGCATGGCGGAAATCTCCATGCGGCATCTGGTGCAGTACGAGGGCAATTACGACCAGTTCACCGTCAAGCGCCAGGCGGACATTGAGCGGCAAATTCGCGAATACAAATTGCAGCAGGCGGAAATCGCCCGCCAGCAGGCCATCATCCAGCGCTACCGCATGTACAACCGAGAAAAATCCATCCGCGCGGCGGAAAGCCGGGAAAAGCGGCTGGAAAAGATGGAAAAACTGGAAAAACCCGTAAACGAGCAGCATGTGCGCTTTTCCTTTGAGGCGCGGCGGCGCTCGGGCGACGATGTGCTCAAGGTGCGCGGTCTGTCCAAAAGCTTCGAGGGGCGGACGCTGTTTGAAAATTTCGACCTGCACCTGCGCGCGGGCGATCGGGTGGCCATCATCGGGCCGAACGGCGTGGGCAAGTCCACGCTGCTCAACATCATCGCCCGCAAATTGACGGCGGACGCAGGGCAGGTGGAGTTCGGCGCGAACGTCGATTTGGGGTACTACCAGCAGCATCAGACCGGGCTGGATCCGGAAAAGGATGTTCTGAATGAACTATGGGACGCCTTCCCGCGTTTGGACCTCGACCGCGTGCGCTCTGTGCTGGCGCTGTTTCTGTTCACCGGAGACGACGTTTACAAGAAAATCAGCATGCTTTCCGGCGGCGAAAAGGGGCGCGTATCGCTGTGCAAACTGATGCTCAAGCGCGACAATTTGCTGTTGCTCGACGAGCCGACCAACCACCTGGACATGGACAGCCGTGAAGTGCTGGAGGGCGCGCTGGAGGACTTTGACGGCACCATTCTCGCCGTGTCGCACGACCGCTATTTCATCAACCGCGTGGCCAACCGCATCATTGAGATGCGCCCCGACGGCGTGAAGGAATACCTGGGCAATTACGACGATTATCTGGAAAAGAAGCGCCGCGAGGAAGCCGGCATGGAAGACGCGCTCGCCGGCGGCATGACGAAAACGCAGCTGGACAAGCAACGCCGCAAGGAGCGGTTGATGCGCGAAAGCAAAAAGGCCCTGGAAAAACAGTTGGAGGCGGCGGAAAAGCGCGTTGCCGACGCTGAAGCGGAAATCGCCCGTTTGGAGGCGCGCATGTCCGACCCTGCGCTGTACCAGAACCCGGAGGAAGCCCGACAGGTCGCCCAGCGCCACGCCGAATTGCAGGCGGGGATGGACGCGCTTTACGAGGACTGGGAGGAAATTTCCGAGGCGGTGAGCGGTCAAAGCTGAAGCGAACAATCTGGCCTTGTCCCAAATTAGAGGGTGTATGTTCTCTCGCCGCCAAATCCCCTGGTCCCACGGCAGCAGAGGGATTTCCCGGGGACAGCGCTCTTCTGAGCAGACGCAGGTATGTTTTGCTCAACCCCGCCGGAAGAAAATCCAGCGCGGAGAGGGGAAGGCGATGTGCGCACGCCGCCATCCCTCACGCATGCGAGGGCAGGGCGGCTTGCCGTTGGGCCGTTTTCCACAAGCAGGGCGTCCCATCCGAGGCGTCCTGTCACGGGCTGTCAACGCCGTCCTCACGCTCCTGCGGTCCCCGTCCCTCCACGCGACCTGATTTCGCTTTTTTCTCGCAGTTCCAACGATACCGAATAATTTTGAGGAGGCTTCGCAATGAAAGTAATGCTCGTAAACGGCAGCAGCCATCTGCATGGCACGACCATGAAAGCCCTGGAGGAAATGATTCGCGTGTTTGAAGCGGATGGAATTGCAACGGAAGTCGTCCAACTTGGAAGCAAACCGTTGGCGGACTGTCTGCAATGTCAAGCCTGCCAGAAATCCGGCGAATGCGTGTTCAAAGACGACGGCGTCAACGACTTCGTGAAGAAGGCCCGGGAGGCCGACGGGTTTGTCTTTGCTACGCCTGTGTATTACGCGCACCCAAGCGGAAGGATATTTTCCTTCTTGGACAGGGCGTTTTACAGCAACGGCAGGGCTGGCGCGCCGGATGCGTTTCGCTTCAAGCCGGGCGCATCGGTGGCGGTTGCCCGTCGCGGAGGAATCAGCGCCTCGTTCGACGCCCTGAACAAGTATTTTGGCATTTCGCAAATGCCCGTGGCCAGTTCCACCTACTGGAACATGGTGCACGGCGCCTGCGCGGAAGACGCGCCGCAGGACGAAGAGGGCATGCAAACCATGCGCAATCTGGCTCGGAATATGATCTGGATGATGCGCTGCTTTGAAGCGGGAAAACAGAATGGCGTGCCCTATCCGCAGACGGAAAGAGGCGCATATACGAATTTCATCCGCTGAGACGAAACCAGCCTGTCGAAGCGGCGACACTTTATCCAGATAAAGACCGTTGGCGGTGCCGTTTGAAAGCGTCTTTTGCGGATATGTCAATGAAATTCATGTGCAATTTTTCGCTTTAAGGCGTTTCGTCGTCCGCGCAGAGTAAATCCACATGCCGTGTCTGTTTCGCGAGGTAGCGGCAAAATCGCAAAGAAGCAGCGTCGCCCGAACGCTGCTTCTTCTGTTTGGGGCAGAGACCCATTGCAGGCGCGGCGTGACACAGCCTGCGTTGCCTCCCTGGAGCAACGGCGCGGTCTCTTTTCCTTGGGACAGCGCCCAAAAGCGCGAAGTGCGCAAAGGAGAACTGGCGAAGGGGCAAAGGCGTCTGGACGCATTCTATGTAAAACCGGAAGGGAAGAATGCGAAACAACACCATCTGCACTGCTGAAACGGATTGGGAAGGCGCAGAGCCTTACTGCCTGAAAGATAGAAGAGGCCTGGATGTGTTTTGAAGCGAGCGCGCAAGGGCAGCGCTCGCATCGCCGAAGCAGAAACATGGCAAGGGCCCAAAACAATTTTTCGCTGGAGGAGCGGCGCATAAAATGCAGGGCAATGCCGTTTGCTTCGCTTGGGAGAAAGAGTATAACGAGAGGAAGGACTGGGGCATGTTCCTGTCTAAAGCGGGAGCTAAAGCAGCACTGCCTGACCTCACTGGAACCTGTGCGCAGCAGAGGGTGGAAAATGACGCTTGCCCGACCGAACCATGGAGGCGGCAATGTTACAGAATGCGACTGTTTGTTTCGCTGAAGCTGAGCTGCAGCAGGAACGGGAAACGATGCTTGCCAGGCCGGAATAAAGATATGGCAAGGACGCAGGGCAATGCTGCCTGTCTCGCTTGGAGCAAGAACATAGCCGAAAGGCCCGAGAGCGTGAGAGGTCCGAACAAAAGATAAATGGTCTGGCACATATCTGCCTGAAGCGGGAGCACTTAAAACAGCGTCGCTTGCCCTGCTGGAACCTGGGTGCGGCAGAGGGTGAGAGGGAGGGAAATGGCGTTTGCCCGGCTGGAATAAGAGCGCGGCGAAAATGTGGAGCGCTCCATCTTGTTGCGGCAAAAACATATAGCAGGGAAGAGATTTGGCAAAGTGTAGCAAGGCTTGGATGTGGTTTGAAGCGAGAGCGCAGGAGCGGCGCTCATATCAAGCAGAAACGTGGCAAGGGCGCAAACCGGCTTGTCCGT
>CAJFUU010000328.1 GCA_904420265.1 uncultured Clostridia bacterium | reverse complement strand
TAGCTGCGGCTGCGGCGTTCGGCTTCAAAGACAAAATAACCGTCCGCAAGGCGAACGCGCGCTCCGCCGAAAACGCTTTTGAGTTTGTTGAAATACCAGTCCCGGCGCTTGACGACCAAAAACAGCCGACCGCCCATTTCCAGGCGGTTAAAACTTTTCAAAATCAGTTTTTTGGCCACGGAAAAGTCGCTTTGGTAAGGAGGATTCAAAAGGATGAGATCGAAGGCGGGGTCAGGCACGGCGTCCAGGGCGTCGCCGGTATACACGCGCACGCCGTCCACGCCGTTCAGGCGGGCGTTCAGGCGCGCCGCCTCCGCCGCGCGGGGATCCACGTCGGTCATGACGACGTTTTCCGCGCCGCAGACAAGCGCCGCATACACGCCTGCCAATCCCCAGCCGCAGCCCAAATCAAGAACGCGCAATCCGGGCCGGAGCGGCGCCGTTTCCAGCATCGCCAGCGTACCCCTGTCCGCATGCATGGGCGAAAACAGCCCCGGCGCGGTTTGAAAATGCATCGTCATACCGCCAAACTCCACCTGCAGACGCATGCGCCTCGCCTCCCGCGTTCATTATATAGATATAAACCGCAAAACGCAAGCGCCGCCGCGCGGAAACTTCATATATTTTGCCTTGACAGGGCGGCGGGTTTCGTCTATACTGTAAAGGCTGTATCTTGGGAATGTCCGCTTTTTCCGCGTGGACAACCGGTCCGCGCAAAAGCGCAAGACATATTATTTCGATTGAAGGAGTTGTTTTCCATGAAGCGTACTTTCCAGCCCAAAACGCGTCAGAGAGCCAAGGTGCACGGCTTCCGCGCCCGCATGAAGACCAAGGCCGGCCGCCGCGTCCTCAAGGCCCGCCGCCTGCGCGGCCGCAAGACGCTCAGCGCGTAAAGGGCGCCATGGCCGTGGAGGAACGGCCCGGCCCGGCGGCGGATTTGCGCTTTCCGCGCGCGTACCGTTTGGGCAGGAGCCGCAATTATCGGTACGTTTACCGCAAGGGCAAGAGTTTCCCTTCCCGCAGCCTGGTGCTGATCTACCTGCGCGCGAAGGATGTCAAACTCGGCTTTTCCGTATCCTCCAAGGTGGGAAACGCCGTGACGCGCAACCGCGTGCGGCGTTATCTGCGCGAGGACGCGCGCCTGTTGCGTCCGCGCCTGAAAAAGGGCAGGTATATCTTCGTAGCGCGCGTGAGCGCGGCGAAGTGCCCGCACGAGGCGCTCGCGCGCGAGATGTACCGCGCGTTGGAGCGCGCCCGGCTCCTGAAAGAGGACGAGCCATGAAAACGCTGCCGAAACGGGCGCTGTTGGCACTCATTCGCTTTTACCGCCGGCAGATTTCGCCGGCGACGCCGCCTTCGTGCCGCTTTACGCCCACCTGTTCTGAATACGCGCTCGAAGCCGTGGAAAAATACGGCGCGCTCAAGGGCGGGTATCTGGCCGTGCGACGCATTCTCAAGTGTCATCCGTTTCACAAGGGCGGCTACGATCCCGTGCCATGATGCGACGGCCGATGCGCGCGTCGCCTTTTTGCGTTGCCCGCATGCGCGGGCATTTTCCGGAATGAACCGCTAGGGGGTCTTTAGATCAAATGGGAGGCATCAACGGATTTTTCATCTCCATCCTGGAGGGCATCCACTCCTTTGTGGGCAACTACGGCTGGTCCGTGGTGCTCTTTACGCTGCTGGTTCGCTTTGTGCTTTTGCCGCTGGACATCAAGCAGCGCAAGAGCATGCGCGCCATGCAGAGAATCCAGCCCAAGCAGCTCGCGTTGCAGAAAAAATACGGCAACGATAAAGAGAAGTACAACCAGAAGCTGTCGGAACTGTACCGCAAGGAGAACATCAAACCGATGGCCGGATGCCTGCCAATGTTGATTTCCCTTCCGCTGCTGCTGTTTATGTTTTCGGCCATGCGCAACCTGGCCAGCGAACAGAGCGCGCGCATGCTTCTGAACCTGGTGGAGAGCATGCCGGCCCTGGCCGATGGAACCAGCGTGCGCGCGGCGCTTTCCGCCATACAGATTGACTTGAGCGCTCTGTCGATTACCACTGAACAGATCGAGTCCATCATTGCCGGGGTATCGACGCTTTCAGCCGATCAGATACAGGCCGTGCGGGACCTTGCCACGGTGACGCTTTCCAGCGACCAGATTTCCGCGATTGCCAATTTGCTCACCAGCGAGCAAGCGGTGCTTATCAACGAGCAACTGGAGATGGTTTTAAGCGGCATCACCCTCTCGGCCGAACAGGCGCAGACCATCGCTTCGAATATCGAGTTCGAAAGCTGGCTGTGGATCAAAAACGTCTTCGTGCCCGATTCGTTTATGAGCAGCATACTGCCGGCGGCCGGCTCCATTACGCAGAGCAACGCCTCCATACTCACCAGTCTGCAATTGACCCCGCTGGACAGTTCGGACGTGCTTACGCAGGCGAATCTTGAAGTTATCGCCAGCTTCCTCAAGACGCCCGCTTACGCCAGCATTGCGCAGTCTCTGGGCGCGGACAACTTCATCCGCATCCCTCTGGACCTGGTGTTCTTCCAGCCCACCCTCACGCTGCCCAATTCCTTCTCCGCGCTGTTTGACAGCGCCAACGGCCTGTTCATCCTGCCGCTGTTCGCCGCGTTGAGCCAGCTTTTCATGACCAAGCTTACCGCGCCGAAGCAGAAGAAGGACGCGCCTGCGGAAGAGCAGCAGCCCAACCCCATGGGCGGCGCTTTCATGAAGTGGTTCATGCCGCTTCTGTCCCTGTGGTGGTGCGCCGGATACAACGCCGCGTTCGCCATCTACTGGTGCGCTGTGAACGTCATCCAGATTGCGCAGAACTTCTTCATCAACCTCTATTTTGAGCGCAAGGACCGTCAGGCCGAGGAGGCCGCGGCCAAGTAACCGTTCGCAGCCGTGTCCGCGCGGCGCGGCTTAAGCGAACCATCCTAAGGAGGAGAACCCCTTGAAATCCATCGAATCCAGTGGAAAGACCGTCAAGGACGCCATCAACCAGGGCGCCAAGGAGCTCGGCTGCGACCCGAGCGACGTAGAAATTGAAGTGCTGGAAATGGGCAGCCCGGGGCTGTTCGGCATGTTTGGCCGTCTGGCGCGCGTAAAGCTTACCCTGAAAGAGGCGGAGGATGATTTTGATATCGACATGCCGCCGATGACGCTTGACCAGCCGGCGACCAAGGGCGGCCGTAACCGCCGCCGCGAGGAAAAGCCCAAGGCCAAGAGCGCGCCCGCCGCGCAGGAAAGCGCCCAGGCTGAAGCCCCCGCCGCGGAAAAAAGCCGCAAGTCCAAGCCCCGCCAGCGCCGCGAGAAGGCGGACGAGCCCGTGGCCGTCGTGCCCGCCGAGCCAATGGAGCCCGAAGCCCCGTTTGTGGAAACCGCGTATGAAAACCTCACCGACGATGCAAAACACGCTCTGGATTTTCTTTCCGGCATGGTTGAGCGGATGGGCGTAGAGGCGCAGTTCAAGGCCTGTGAAACCCCGGAACAGTTGCGCGTGCAAATTTTCGGCGAGAACATGAGCGTGCTCATCGGCCGTCGTGGCGAAACCCTCGACGCTTTGCAGTATCTCACCAGCCTTACCGTCAACCGCGGCCGCGAAGAGTATTTGCGCGTGTCGCTGGACACGGAGAATTATCGCGCCAAGCGCGAAGAAGCGCTGCGCAAGCTGGCCGCACGCATGGCCAATCGCTGCAAAAAGACCGGCAAGCGCGTGGCGCTTGAGCCGATGAATCCCTACGAGCGCAGGATTTTGCATTCTGCCCTCCAGGGAGACCCCACGGTCACCACCCATTCCGAGGGAGAGGAACCGTACCGCCGGGTCATTATCACCTTGAAATAGCACAAAAAGCTGCCGCCGCGCGCGGCCGCTTTTGCTTTTGCATGGGAGTGATTTCCCACGCTGAAGAATCGAAAAAGTTACTGAAAAGCGGAAAAGGGGGAAACAACCGGCGCGGTTCGAAGGATACATACATTGTGGCTCCGCCTATAAAAAACGGGGTGTGCCCGGCACGGGCGAACCGCGGAAAAGCGGGCTTTGCAAGGCCGCTTTTGCTTTTGTAGGGGAGCGATTTTCCACGCTGAAAAATCGAAAAGACCGCTAAAAAGCGGGAAGGGGAAACAATCGGCGCGGTTCGAAGGATACATACATTGCGTCCCCGCCTATAAAAAACGGGGCGCGCCCGGCGCGGAGCGAACCGCGGAAAAGCGGGCTTTGCAAGACCGCTTTTGCTTTTGCGTGGGGCGTTTTCCCACGCTGAAAAATCGAAAAGGCTACTGAAAGGCGGGAAGGGGAAACAATCGGCGCGATTCGAAGGATGCATACATTGTGGCTCCGCCTATAAAAACGGGGTGTGCCTGGCACGGGCGAACTGCGGAAAAGCGGACTTTGCAAGGTCGCTTTTGCTTTTGCGTGGGGCGTTTTCCCACGTTGAAAAATCGAAAAGACCACTGAAAGGCGGGAAGGGGAAACAATCGGCGCGGTTCGAAAGATACATACATTGTGATTCTGCCAAAAAACGGGGTGCGCCGGCACGGGCGAACCGCAGCGAAAACAGACTTTGCACGGCCGGGCGCCGAACGATTTCGCCGCCGTTTCGTCCCTGCGTTTAGAACTGCTTTGCGCGGCCCGATAACGCCGCGGCGCTTGAACGTGCCCATTTCTCCGCCGCTGTTTGTTTGGCACAGGAAACCTTAAAAAACGCAGTCCCTTCCGGCGGCATATGTTGTCCGGGAGGGATGTTTTATGAAAAAATGGCTTGCGGCGCTGGTGGCGCTGCTGATTTTGTGCGCTTCAGCGCTGGCCTTTGGACCCGTTTCGGAAACCATGCCGGGCATTGATGTGAGCGTTTATAAGGGCAATGTGGACTTTTCCGACGTGGCGCGGACGGGCGTGCGCATGGTGTATATTCGTTCGTCGCTGGGCTTTTCCTACGTGGACCCCAGCGCCGAGCGCAACGCCGATGGCGCGCGCGACGCAGGACTGGAATACGGCTTTTATCATTTTTGCACCGCCTCTACCGAGGAGGAAGCCGTGCGCCAGGCGCAATTTTTTGCGGAGACGATCCGGCGTTTCGACTACGACCTCAAACCGGTTCTGGAACTTTCGCCCACGCGCGAATTGAGCCGCACGGAAACGACCGACGTGGCTCTGGCGTTTCTCAATGAAGTGCAGCGCCGCACCGGCCATGCGCCGGCCATCTACTGCTCTGCCTCGCAGCCAAACGAGGATTACGACAGCCGCCTGGCGCCCTACAGCCTTTGGGTGGCGGACTATGGCGTGCGCGAACCCGAGGGCAACGACATCTGGGATACCTGGGCCGGCTGGCAGTACAGCGAAAGCGGCAGCGTAGACGGCGTCAACGGTAATGTCGATATGGATCTGTTTACCGCCGCCATGCGCTTGGAGGCTGTTCCCTCGCCCAGTGTTGGGCCGACACCCACGCCGACGGCAACGAGCGCTCCTACGGCGATGCCCACGCCCACCGTATGTCCCACGGCGACGCCTGCGCCCACTGTATGTCCCACACCGACGGCGACAAACGTTCCCACGGCGACATCCACGCCGACAGCGACGGCAACAAGCGCTCCCACGGCAACGCCCACGCCTACGCCTACGGCTGTGCCAGGCGAGGCCAACGCATACGTGGTGCAGCCGGGCGATACGCTTTCGCAAATTGCCTTGCAGTTTAACACAACAGTGGAAGAACTGGCGCGGCGCAACGGCCTTTCGGATCCATCGGTGATTTACGCCGGGCAGATTCTCTACTATCGCTGAAAACTGGCTCGTCGACCGCTTGCGGCGGAAGACGGGGAGTATCTTCCCCGCCGGGCGCCGCGGCTCAAATTTTCAATTTGAGCCATCAGAGCGCTGACAAAGCCCGCAAACGCAAAAATTGCCCTGATCAAGAAGTGGACAGTACCCTGTTCAACGGACAGGGAAATAAAAGGCCTGTCGTAGAATAAGGATAGTTTACACGGTTTTGCCCCGAAATTCAAC
>CAJFUU010000327.1 GCA_904420265.1 uncultured Clostridia bacterium | reverse complement strand
TTGACAGCGTGCGCGGCGGTACGGTGGAGGGCAGCGTCGCCTCCACCGGCGTGACCGCCGCCGGCGATACATACGCCGATGTGGAACTTACCGACCGCATGATTCGCGATTTGGGTGGCTCGGTGGCGATGCTGGCGAGTGAGTTTACCGTGCGCGTCAGTTACCGTTCCAACGATACCACCACGCTCCTGCCCTCCAGCGCCGTGCGCGGCGCGGGCGACGAGCGCTACGTCTACGTCCTGCAGCAGCGCCAGAGCGCCTTTGGCGTCAACAGTCTGGTAACGCAGAAACAGGATATCACCGTGCTGGCCGAAGCCGGCGGCCAGGTCAGCGTGGCCGAAGACCTCAGCTATATGCAGATCGCCTACATGGAGGACCGGGAGATCAGCGAGAACATGACTGTGATGGAGTACGTGAACTGATATGGAAAAGAAGCGGAAATTGCGCGGGAAATGGCTCCTCGCGCTGGGCGCGCTTTTGATGGCCGTGGCTCTGGGAATGTTGCAAACGCAGCCCTCCGTGCTCCAGTATTGCATCATCGCGCCGCAGGAGGAAGCCGCCGCCGCGCCCGACGCAGCGCAGGCCGAACAGCAGCCCGAGACGCAGCAGGAAAGCGCTCCTTCACAAAGCGCGCTTTCAGGTTTGATTTCTTCGTGGAACGCGCGCGTGGAAGAAGACCTTGCCGAAGTGCTGGAGAGCGCCTCCATCGCCGCGCGGGACTATGGTTTTGCCTTTTCCGGCGCCGGCGGTTCCGCCACCGCCACGCTGACGGCGGTGGGGGAAAACTGGTTTTCCGTCTATCCGCGCTATCTTGTCTCGGGGCGGCTGATGTCGGCGGACGAACTGCGCGACGGCGCGCGCGTGATTGTGCTGGACGAGCCGCTGGCCTTCAAACTGTTCCCCACCGCAGACCCGCTGGAGGGCAAGGTGCAAATCGGCGCGGCGTGGTACAGCGTCATCGGCGTGGTGCGTTACGCGCGCGGCGTGGGGGAATACGAGCAGCATCAGGCTTATATCCCCCTCGCCAGCGCGGCGAAAGACGCTCTGCAGATGGAGATTGTCGAAGTCAGCGGCCGTCCCTTGCCGCGCTCGGGCGCTTCCCGCACCTTCGAGACGGCGGCGGAAACCTGGAATGCGGGCGGCACCTTTGTCGATACCGATAAGGAGGCCATGCGCGGCAGCATCATTGCGCGCGTACTGGCCATCGTGTTGGGCATGTACCTGATATTGTATCTGCTCAGGCGCGTCAACCGTCGCGCCGCCGCCTTTGGAAGCGGCATACGGGCGCGGCTGAAAACGGAGTATCTTCGCGTCATGCTGCCGTCCCTTTTGCCGCGCGGACTGCTTCTGGGCGCGCTTTATGCGCTGCTCATCGGCGCGGCTTACGGCGTTTTGACGCTGGCAATTGAGCCGATGTATGTCTTTACCGAGTGGATTCCCGACGTGCTGGTGGAACTTTCCTCCATTACGGAGCGTTTCTGGCAACTGACCAGCGCCGCCGCCAGGCCCGTGCTCATCCGCACGCGCGAATATGCGGAAATTCGCTTCTGGTCGGGCATGCTGCGCTGGGGCGCGGTTGCTTTCCTTACCGGAGCGCTGGTAATGGCGTTTTCGGCGCGGAGCGGGAAGAAGAAAAACGCAGAATAGAAAAATGCGGCGGGAGGCAGGCGCTTCCCGCCGCAATCACATGCGCCCGCCGTCCGTTGAACGCGGACGTCCAGGCCGATGCCGCCACCGGCGGGGGGTGCTCCACGGCCATGGCTTCGAGTATCCCGCAAAACACGTCCTCGACCGCTTGTTCATAAAACCGATGCGTTGAGACCGATGCCGTCCCCGGCAAGGGGTGCTCCTCGGCCATGGCTTCGAATATCCAGCAAAGCAGGCCCCGACCGCTCTGTTCATAAAACCGATGCGTCCAGGCCGATGCCGCCACCGGCGAGGGATGCTGCGCGGCCATGGCTTCGAATATCCGGCAAAACACGTCCTCGACCGCTCTGTTCATAAAACCGATGCGTCCAGGCTAATCCCGCCACCGGCGGGGGATGCTGCGCGGCCACGGCTTCGAATATCCAGCAAAGCAGGCCCCGACCGCTCTGTTCATAAAACCGGTGCCGTTCAGGCCGATGCTGGCACCGGGGGATGCTCCACGGCCACGGCTTTGAATATCCGGCAAAGCATACCTTTGACCGCTCTGTTCATAAAACCGATGCGTTGAGACCGATGCCATCCCCGGCAAGGGATGCTCTGCGGCCGTGGCTTCGAATATCCGGTAAAGCATACCCTTGACCGCTCTGTTCATAAAACTGGTGCGTTCAGACCGATGCCGCCCCCGGCGAGGGGTGCTCCACGGCCGTGGCTTCGAATATTCGGCAAAAACCGATGCCGGAAGGCGCAGCCTGCCGTCGCGAAATGTGGCGGCTGCGCCATTGCATACCCTCAAGCCGCCTGTGCGTTTCGCATCGTCTGGCGCGGCCATTGCCAAACAGGCACGGAGCATCGCCAGCCTGGATGGAACCGCTGGGACGCGGTCTGGCCAGCCGCTGTCCGCGCAGCATGGGCTTTCTTTCAGCGCATAGATGCGCTCAAACTCTGCCGCTGCGTTTTTTCGACAGATGCTCCGCAAGATACGGCATAACCGTGTATAACCGGCCGCCGCTGTTCCGTTGCCCTTTCAGCGCTTTGACTGGCGGTCACTGCTATAGCCAAAAGCCGCTTATCGCGGTTTTTTTTGACAGGCAAAGCGCCCATTGAGGCGGGCGATTCAGCCTGCCCAAAACTTTTCGAGAAGGAACGCTCGCAAAGTTCCCGCGGTCGCAGCCGCAGAGGAGCGGCAAAAATCCGCTGTGCTCGGGGAGCGCCTCGAAAACAGCGTTTCCTATAGCAAAAAATTCGAGACATTCGCAAGAAATGGAAGCCTTTCGTCAGGTCCTTCTTCGCAAGAAACGGTTTCGCCGCTTTTTCGGCGGCCGGAACGCCCGTAGAACGCGGGCGTTTTTGTTTGCCTGCGGTGTTTTGACAAAAAATTTTAACGAATAGCATATATTTACAATGAACACATGAAATACACATCCAATTTTCACGTGGGGGGGGGTACAATGTTGTCAAACATTTGGCGGCGGGGCCGCTGAAAAGGTACGGGAGGGATAAAAATGGAGGAACGAAGGCAACGTCTGGCAAAGATCAACAAGATATGGCTGATTGCCTGCGCCGTTCTCTGCGTGGCGATGCTGGTGGCGGCAAACCAGTCGGTCTACAACAGGGGCCTTCAAATCGCCCTGCGGTCAGCGGGGTCCATCGCTCTGTTCGCGGTTGCGATGGCGCTGCCGTATTCGCTGGGCTATTGCGATGTTTCGCAAACCGGCGTGGCGGCGCTTGGGGGCGCTCTGCTGGCGGTACTGATAACGGAAGCGGAAATGTCAATGGCCGGCGCGCTGCTGCTTGCTTTGCTTGCCGGCGCGGCGGCCGGCGCTGTGAACGGGCTGATTGCGGTTTTCGTCTGCCGGGGGCGTGCGCTGCTCACGCTTGCCGCCTCGTTGGCCATCGGCAGCGCCGGCAAGGCGGTTGCATGGCTTGTTGCAGAAGGAATGGTGATACTAATGCCAGCACGCGGCGAGGGTTTGGCGGAACTGTTTTCTTCGCCGCTGGGCGCGCTGCTTTTGCTCGCCCTTGCCCTTCTGGCCGCCGTGCCTTTCGCCGTTTCCGGCGGGAGAAAGGCGTCGCCGGCAAAAGCCGTCGCCGCCTATGCGGTTTCCGGCCTGCTCAGCGCGCTGGCCGCGGCTGCGACCATCTGGAGAATCGCTGCTTATTCGCCGTCTACGTTTACTGGCTTCAGCTTGACCCCGGAGATTGTCCTGGTTCTCGCCATTGCGGGCGCGGGCGTCGCCTTTGCGGGCGGCCGGCGCGGCGCAAACCGCGTGCTCGGCTTTGTGCGCGTTTTTCTGGCTGCCCTGACGGTGGCAAGCCTGAACCTTATTGCGAGTAATTCGCCTACCGCCTCGTATTATAGCATAGCGGCATGGGAGGCGGCGCTGCTGTTGGTCTTTGTCGTGCTGAACGCAGTGCTCGGCGCGCGGGAGGACGCGGCGTTGCAGGAGGACGAGCCGGAAGAAGAGACAAATGAAGCAAGCGCCCCGAACTACGGCAAGGGCGCTACGGGAGGGGTAATTGTGGGAACCAAATCCAAAGTCGTCGCGGCGCTGCTGGCCTTCTTCCTTGGCGGCACGGGCGCGCACCGGTATTACCTGGGCTATAAGAAGGAAGGCGGCGTCCAGACCGCCGGCTTCGTTTCCGCCATCATCGGCTACTCGGTCTACATCTCCGCCGTGACCGAGTCGATTTATGGCCGCAGCAGCGGGGGCGGTACGATGGCGCTCGCGGCGTTTTTCCTCATCCTCGGCTGCATTACCGGCATTTGGGCCTTTGTGGACTTCATCCGCATCCTTACGGGAGGATTGACGCCCGCGGACGGCGCCGCTTATACGGAAAACCGCCCGGTGCAAGTGGTTCAGGTGGTTCAGCCCGAGCCGTCCACGCAGGATACGCAGGCGCCAAGGCGCTTCCAGACCACGCCGCCCTCGCGGCAGAACGCGCGCCCCGCGCCTCAGCAGACGGCGGTTCAGCCCGCGTCGCCGCAGGAAACGCAGGGACAGCGCTTCCAGACCACGCCGCCCTCGCGGCAAAGCGAGCACCCCGCGCCTTCCGCGCCGCCGCAAACGGAGACGGTTCAGCCCGCGGCCGCAGAAGCGCCGTCTACGGACAAGAACATGGAAATCCTCGAAAAACTGGCCGCGCTGCACGCCCAGGGAATCCTTACCGACGAGGAATTTCAGAAGAAGAAAAAAGACATACTTGACAAAATATAGAAACAGCCCGCCTCCCGCGCAGGGGAGGCGGGTTTTCTTGCGCAACGCCCTCGCTTCGAATGGGGATTCGGAAGTCTGTGGTATACGCCAAACCTCCGCTTTCCATAAGAGAAGAACGCAGAAAGGCAAGCGCGGCAAGGGTGGCGATGGAATGCGGGAAGGGACGCGACGCAAGGGGGCTTCGGAGCGCTGAGTGCTGCCGCACTATGGCTTTGCGAGACTTCGGCCCTCTCCGGATATAGCGGCCAGGATTGGGCAATGCCCTCGTCTAGAATGGGGATTTAGAAAAATCTTTGACCGAGCGCCAAACCTCCGCTTTCCATAAAAGAAAGCGCAGAAAGGCAAGCGCGGCAAGGATGGCGATGGAATGCGGGAAGGGGCGCGCTGCAAAGGGGCGGAGCGCCGCCGTATTATGCCTTTGGGGCTTTGGCATCCTCTGGACATGACGGCCAGGATTGGGCAACGCCCTCGCCTTGAATGGGTTTAGAAAAATCTTTGACCGAGCGCAAACCTCCGCTTTCCATAAGAGAAAACGCAGAAAGGCAAGCGCGGCAAGGATGGCGATGGAATGCGGGAAGGGGCGCGACGCAAGGTGGGCGGAGCGCTGAGTGCTGCCGTATTATGCCCTTGAAAGACTTCGGCAGACAGACAACTAAGGGGGAGCCATGGCTCCCCATGCTTCTCGCGCTGGCAGTTTGCGCATTTCAAAGCGCCTGCGCGCCGTTGGTATTATGCCTTTAGGGGCTTCGGCAGACAGACGACCAAGCGGGTGATATGTCGCGCCGTCTTTTCGCTGCTGACAGTTCACGCATTTCAAAGCGCAGAGCATCGCCGCATCGCGTACTTGTGGGGATTCCGCCAGGCTACCAATCAAGCGGCGTACAGACTTGGTCATGTCGCCCTGTGTTTCCGCTGCTGACAGTTTACGCATTTCAAAGCGCCTGCTCGCCGTTGGCATTATGCCTTTGGGGGCACTGGCGCACAGACAACTAAGCGGGAGACGTGTC
>CAJFUU010000326.1 GCA_904420265.1 uncultured Clostridia bacterium | reverse complement strand
GACAGCCCGGCGATGAAGTTGTCCTCCCGCTTTGCAGACAGGGGCAGCAGGCGGCGCAACAGCGCGGGCAGTTCGTCGGCAATGTGGGTAAAATAGCGCTGGCCGTGGGCCATATCTTCATACATACTCATGCCGGCATTGGGCGCGACCACCGCCAAATCCAGCCGCGTGGCCTGGCGTTCGACGCTGGTGTTGCGAAACCAGCCGCTGTCGTCGTCGCACGCGCCGTGCAAAAGCCAAAGCACCGGAAACGGCGCGCGATTTGTCTCCGGCAGGGCAATCTGGGCCGAAAACGCCTTGCCCAACGCGTCGGAAAAGGCCTCGAATTGAATCAGCGCCATGGGTTTCCCTCCTCTCCGGGCACGAGCCAGTCCAGCGCGTCCTGAATTTTTGCATCCCAGCAGCGCCACTGATGGTCGCCGGGCGATTCCGCATAGGTAAGGTCATACCCCAGCGCGCGCAAATGGTCGCGCATGCGCGTGTTCATAGCATAGAGGAAGTCCTCCGTGCCGCACCACATGTACACCTTGGGGCGCAGGGGCGAATCCTGCATTTCCGCCGCGGCGGAAAACAGATCGTTCTCCGAGCCCGGGACGACCTCCGCCGGACCGAACACATCCTCCCAAAAGGCGCGCGGGGCCAAATCGCCGCCATTTTGGGCGACATCCGCCGCATCCAGCGCCCCCGAAAGGGAAATCGCCCGCGAAAACGTTTCCGGAGCGCGCAGGGCGCACTTGAGCGCTCCATAGCCGCCCATGGAAACGCCGCCCGCAAACGTGTCTTCCCGGCGCGTGGAGAGAATGGGGAAAAAACGCCGGCACAGCGCGGGCAGTTCCCGCGCCACAAACGCAAAGTATGGCAGGCCTCGGCGCATATCCGTATACCAACCAAGCCCGCCGTCGGGCATGACCACGGCCAGGTTTTTCGCCGCCGCATAGCGGTCTATGGAAGTGCGCCGCATCCACATGCCGTCGTTGTCGGACATGCCGTGCAAAAGGTAGAGCGTCTTCGCCTTCCCTTCCGTCAGGCATTCGGGCAAAAGCACGTGCATGCGCGTGCGCATGCCCAGCGTGTCCGAATAAAAATGTACAACCAGATGCGCCATTGCCGTCTCCTTCCGCGCGTGTTTTCTCCCATTATAGCATATTTTTGCGAATCGTGACACGGAAACAGTTTTTTTGTGCGTATATTTCGATAACGCCCCTTTTTTCGCGCGTTCGTGGTATACTGAAACTGTATATTTGTCTATATTGGGAGGAGGCAGGAAACATGGCCAAGGTAAAGGAGCGGCAGGAAAACGCCCCCATCAAGCGCCGGCGGCGGCATCGCGGCGTGCCCAAGGGGTTGACAATCGCCCTCATCGCCATCGCGCTGGTGGTCGGCGGCAGTCTGGGGTATCTGGTCGGCCATCAGGGCGACGGCGACCTGGTTGCAGAGCGCGACGTGCAACTCGCCAGCGCCGACCAGCGCATAATGGAATTGGAAAATATGTTGACGAGCATGGGCGTGGATCCCAATGCCGACGTGTTCGACGGCGCGGTTTCGCCGCTGGATGAGGAAACCACGCAGGCCCTCTCCGGTGAAGACGAGCCGGTAAACAACAACGACGTGCTGGTGGCGGGCAACGATATGGAAACGCCTGCGGCCACCGCCGCGCCTGCCGTTGTGGCTGAGTTCGACGGCGTTGAGATTATGAGCGACGAAGTGCTCGCCGCCTACAACGAATCTGTCAACCGCCAGCTTCTCATGGGGCAGGATGTAAGCGCCCAGGCCGATACGCTGCTGGAAGAGGCGCTCAACGCCGTCATTGCGGAGCACATTGAATACCAGAAGGCTGAAGAACTGGGCCTGACCGAATTGAGCGCCGAGGACGAGCAAGCCATCGACGAGCAGGCGCAGCAGGCGTTTGAAGAGCAGCTTACCTTCTATGTCTTCAACGACGGCTCCCTCACCGACGACGAAGCCCGCGAGGCCGCCATTGAACGCATGGCCGAAGACGGAACCACCCTGGAAAGCCTGCGCGCGCAAATTGAAGAAAACTGGTGGGAGGATAAGCTGCGCGAATATGTCACACAAGACGTAACCGTCAGCGACGAGGCGCTGCAGGAACGTTACGACACGCTTCTTTCCGAACAGGAAGCGCTGTATACCACCAATCCCGAACAGTTTGAGTACGCCCACCGCTTCGACGATTCCGTCGTGGTCTATAACCCCGCCGGCTACCGCGCCTTCAAGCAGGTGTTGATCGCTTTTGACGACGCCGACGCCGCCCGCGCGCAGGAACTGCTTGCCGAATTAAACGGCCTGGACGAAACGCAGGACGCCGAACGCATCGCCGAAATCAACGGCGAACTGGACGTGCTCTACGCCGCCCTTGAGCCCACGGCCGACGAAGTGCTCGACCGCGTCGCCCAGGGCGAGGACTTTGATACGCTGGTAAGCGAATACAGCCAAGATCCCAATCTGGACACGGGCAGCGTGCGCGAAGACGGCTATTATGTCTGCGCAACTTCCACTTCCTATGATCCGGCCATCGTCGAGGCGGCGCTGGCGCTTACCAACGTCGGCTCCGTTTCCACAGAGCCGGTGCGGACCTCCGCGGGGTTGCACATCCTCTATTACAGCGCCGAGGTTCCCGCCGGGGCCGTGCCGCTGGACGAGGTGCGCGACGCGCTGGAAGCCGACGTGTTGGAAACCCTCCAGTACGACGCCTATGAACAGCAGCTTGCCCAGTGGATTGAGGAAACGGAAGTTGTCTATCACCGCGAGGCGCTGCAATAACGGCAAACCGGCTACGATAAACGCGGCGGGGTTTTCCCCGCCGCGTCGTTTTTTGAATCCCCCGTATACGACGGAACTTTGCCGGTCTTACAACGGAGGCGCTTTCCCCGCGCTGTTCGCTTATGCGCGGTACCGTTCTCTTCCGCCACAACGCGCCCAGCGCGTGAAATGCCGTCCCTACCTTCACTTGTGCTCTGCGCCGCACCTTCCCATTACAGCGCACTCCATGCGTAAAACAGAACTGCCGGTCTTGCAACGGAGCGCCTCTTCCCGCGCTGTTCTCTTCCGCTACAGCGCGTCCTGATTCGTATAACAGGCTTTACCGGCACTGCGGTGGCAATACCTTTTTATCTCCCTGCTTGCTCGTGCGTTTCATCATTCCCGCCCGCCACAGTGCTCCTTGCCCTGTGGACAGGCTTTGCCAATGTCACGGCGTACATCTCCTTCCGTGCCTTTCGCTTGCGCGCCGCCCCGTTCGTTCGTCACAGCCCGCCCTAATCCGTAGGCCAAGGCTATGCCGGCGCCACAGCGAAAGCGCCTCTCTCCGCACCGTTCGGTTATACGCTTTGCCCTTCCTTCCCGCCGCAACGCGCCCCGGCGCATGCGCAAAGCGTTTTTCATGTCGGGCTTCTGACGCGCAATTCTTTTCCCCCGCTTTTGGCAAGCACTTTCGCGAAGGTATCCCCGTTTCCCGCCAACAAACGGCGCCCCTTTATAGGCGGTCACGGTTTGAAAATCCTGCATCGCGACGCATGCAACGCGTTTGCCCGGGCAATGCGAACCAGTTTTCCTTGCGGCGCATTCGCCGCAGACGCGACAGGGGCCGCCGCATACCGCGCTTCTTCTCCGTGGCAAATTTTGCGGATACATGCGGCGAAAGCAACTCTCGTTTCCAAAAATAAACGCGGCGGGGAATTCCTTCCCCGCCGCGCAGCGGTGACAGTCGCCCTTTAGAAGCCCTCCACCGGCTCAGAGGCAGGCTTTTCCAGCAGTTCCGGGTGTTCAAGCAGGTGCTTGGCCAATTGGATGGCGCGGGAATAGTAATAGCCGTCGGCAATGCGCTCGTCCAGCGTGATGCCCAGCTTCAGCATTTCTCGCATGCCTTGAAACCCTGTTTCGTCAAACACGGGAGCCTGAAATTTTTTGCCAATCACCACAAACAGGGAATTGGTGCCCCAGTTGTTCAGATGATGATAGGCGGCGTTCAGCTTGATGGAGCCAAGGTTGTTGATAAAAATGGAGGAATAGTTCGGGTCGGTCTTGATCAGCGAATAGGGCACGATGCCTCGATAATCAAGGAAGAACAGTATCTTCATCACCAGCCGCAGCACAAAGCGCGGCAATTTCAGCAACATGGCCATGCCGTCGGTGGAATTGTCGGTTTTGTTCTCCTTGCGGAAGGTCG
>CAJFUU010000325.1 GCA_904420265.1 uncultured Clostridia bacterium | reverse complement strand
ATTCCCAGAAGGGCGCCGATGTTTGCGGCGCTACGGCCAAGTCCATCGTTTGTCGAGACGGCCAGCAGCACGGCGCGTCCGTTGCGCAGGTGGGATTTGACCGCCATGACCGCCGGCGTATCGCAAATGCCCAGCGCCAGCTTTGCCAGGCTGTTTCCCGTGCATGGCGCGACCAGGACAAGGTCAAGCAACTTTTTCGGCCCGATCGGCTCCACCTCGCTCAACTCATGCCAAATTTTGCGCCCGCATATCGCCTCCAGTCGCCCCCGCATATCCGCTGCGCCGCCGAAACGCGTGTCGAGGGCGTAGGCGTTGTTCGACATAATGGGATATAATTCGGCGCCCGCTGCGCGCAGGGCCTCAAAGGCGGCGAACGCCTTGGAGAATGTGCAAAACGAGCCTGTCATCGCGCAGC
The DNA here is from genome assembly GCA_904420265.1 of uncultured Clostridia bacterium. GTDB lineage: Bacteria > Bacillota > Clostridia > Christensenellales > Aristaeellaceae > Pullichristensenella. Next base: position 2,883 of record CAJFUU010000325.1, on the reverse strand, counting down.
CGATGCGCGCTCCCTGCAAATCAGTCATCTTCCCCGCCTCCTTTACGAATTTCGTCGATCGCTTTGGCCAACGCCCTCGCTGCGCTTTCCGGGCAGTAACGCCCCGGCAGGCCCGGTTCCCGCCAGGCGCGCAGGCCCATTTGATGCGCCGTCTCAATGTCCACGCCATAGGGCGGGCTGGCCAAGTCGATCAGGCATGCATCCGGGTCAACGCTTTTCAACGCTTCGCCGCATAATACCGGGAAGGGCGGCGTGGAAAACACCAGTTTCTTTCCCGGCAACGCTTCAGCCAGGCGCGCAGTTTCCACAGCGTCCGCGCCGCGCGACTGTGCCAGGCGCATGCCGCGTTCGGACCGCGAGGCCACCGTCACCCGCGCGCCGAGAGCGACCAAACGTTCCGTAAGCGCGCGGCCGATGCGTCCCCAGCCTACGACCAGACAGGCACAATCCATCAGGGCCCGCTCCTGCGCGCGCATGGCCGCAAACAACGCGCCCTCGGCGGTAAGTTCCGCATTGTCCCGCAGAAATTCTTCGCTTTGCGTTACGTCGTATACCTGAAAGCGTTCCAGGCCGGCCGGCGGAATGCGCGGCCCGCAAAAAATCAACCGGGCTCCGGGTTTCAGATGTGTAAGAAGCTGACCAAAGCCAAAGGACTTCTCTGCCAGTTCGCACTTGAGCGGACTGTTGAGCAGCACCCATTCCGCCTCCGACGCTTTTTCAAGCGGCGCGAAAGCGACGCCATCCAGGCCGCACTTTTCCAGCCCGGCCGCGCGGGCGTCCAGACCGTTTCGACGCAAAAGCCGCGCCAGATGCGCGGCGCGCCGGTCGCCGCCGACGACAAAAATATCCATAAATACCGCCACCTTTCCGATGCGCCATACTATGCGCGCCGAAAGGGCGGCGTGCGTGCAAACTGTCGAACGGTCAAGCGCGTTCCGCCGCTTGGCTGTAATCGCGAGAAACGCCGGCGCAAGCAAGCGGTTTGCCGCCGTTTTTGAGCGAATTTTTACGGATTCGCCCATCCAATTGTTAAAAAGAAAAATTGAATTGCAATCTCAAAAGGGTTTCCCGCCAGTTTTCGCAGAGAACCCGCGGTCCAAAGCGGCAAAGAAGCGCCACGGGCCGCCTTCATACAATGCGCGCTCCAGCTTGGCGGATGGAGGCGCTGCGCCGGCTGCGTCCAACTCTGTCCGGGTGGAAAAGACGGCTCAATCTTTAAAGCAGGAATCGCGCAAAAAACTTCGGCAAACCGGTGCGTCCTCGTGCAACGAACCAGCGCAAAACCTTGATGTACAGCCCCAGTGGGCAGGCGGAAGAAGAGCGGCGCGAATGGCCTCGCGTTCCAGGCGCGTACGGCAAACGCCGCCCTTGAAGATTACAGCAATTCAGAATTATAACCGTCGGTGAAGAAGGTGGTATGGCGAACCCCTATCCACGCGCTCAGTATGCCGGCGCAGGCGCCAGATCTGAAAGCGGCCGCCCGGTCTCTTTGCGTTGGCTTTTGTCCATGCGCTTTTCGCTTGCCGGAAAAGGGTTTGACGGTTTTACGCATAGCGGCAACCTCTCTGGAGCCCTCACTGCCGCAGGGCGTTGCCGTTACGATAATTGCAAACGCTGACCAGACCGGCGCAATTCCCACTGCCAAGGGGGCGTTGCCGTTGCCCGCCACGGTTTTCATAAGCGCGGTCGGGAACCCCGCTCCTGCGGGGCGTTGCCCAACAAAGAAAAACCGGCGTGGCCAGTGGTTTGACGAAGCCCTATAAGGGCATAAAACCGGCAGCGCTCACGCGCTCTGAATTGCTGACGCATGCGCCAGTTCCCCTGGATGCCGCTCGAAGCGGCTCTTTGCCCTCTTTGCGCCAGTTTTTCTTCTGCGCGTCTCCCATTTGTTGGAAAAGGGGTTGACGATTCTGGGCATGACTTTAAGTTCTCCGGAACCCCCGCTCCAAGCGGGGACGTTGCACAAGAAAAACCGGCGTGGCCACGCACGCCGGTTTCTTGCCGGAAACAATTCGCCTTTTAAGGAGACGGCGCCTCCATCTCGCGCAGGTCATAGCCCGGCTTTGCAGACCGCCCCTGCTGGCGGTCTATGTTTTCCTGATGTTTGCGCAGGAAGCGTTCAAACAACTCCTCCGCGTCCATACCGGCGGCAAGGGCGATGCTGACGACAAAGTGAAATACGTCGGCAATCTCCTCTTTGAGATGCTCCCGGTCGATAGGGCGCGGGTTTTTCCACCACTTGAACTCCGTGGCCTCGAGCAGTTCGCCAACCTCCACAATCAGGGCGAGGGAAAACTTGCGCACCCACTCGTCATCGGAAATATCTTCAAGATGGCGGGTTTTGTTGATGGCGTCGTTGAACGCGGCCTGCAGGGCAAAGACGCGCTCAAGTTTATCCATAAAGCGGGAAGGCCTTGCACAGCTCCAGAGCGCGCGCGCGCACGTCTTCCACGGCGGCTTCGCCCTTTTCAATGATGTCGGCAATCATATCCGCAATCTTGACCATTTCCGGCTCTTTCATGCCCCGGGTGGTGACGGCGGGCGTGCCGATGCGCACGCCGCTGGTGACAAACGGAGAGCGCTTTTCGCGCGGCACGGTATTCTTGTTGGCGGTGATATTGGCCTCGCCCAGCAGGCGTTCCAACTCTTTGCCCGTCATTTCGGTATCGGCAAGGTCGATGAGCATGAGATGGTTGTCCGTGCCGCCGGAAACCAGGCGCACGCCGCGCTTATTGAGCTGCTCGGCCATGGCGCGGGCGTTTTTGACAATCTGACGCTGGTATTCGACAAATTCTTCGGTCATGGCTTCTTTGAAGCACACGGCCTTGGCGGCGATAACGTGCTCCAGCGGGCCGCCCTGCGTGCCGGGGAAGATGGCCTTGT
>CAJFUU010000324.1 GCA_904420265.1 uncultured Clostridia bacterium | reverse complement strand
TTGCCCCACCTTTGTGTACTTTCGTGTCATACAGAAAACCTCCTGTCGCAGTTCCTATTCTACGACAGGAGGCCACTTTTTTCCTTTCTCCGTTGCTTGGGGTACTGTCCAGAAAAGTCAGAGGCAATTTTTACTTCCTGCGTCAGCCGCACTTGCGGTTCACGGTCGCTTACGTCCATGTAGATTTCCTCGCCTGCGCGTTTGTTTCCTTGCCTTGCAGGCTTTCTCTTCGCTCTGGCGGATGTTGACTTTGCCAACATCTTGCCCCTCAAACGATAAATTGAGGCGTGGCGCCTGTCGGGAACGTCCACATTATTGGTTTGCCAAACGGCTTGAACCAAGGCAACAGGAGGCGCTTAGCAACGCAAACAATGGGCGCGTCAACCGGCAGCCAGGGCGCGGCGGGCGATGTGCAGCGCGCCGTACACGCCGGCCATGTTGCCCAGTTCTGCGCCCGCCAGGCGCACGTTGCGGTAGCTGGGCATGAGACGGCTGGGAAGACGCTGCCGCAGCGCTTCGAGCACATACGGCTGCTCGGCGACGCCGCCGCCGAGCACGAACAGGCGCGGATTGAAGATGTGCGTAAGCGTCACAAGGCCGAGGAGGACTTCCTCAATCCAGGCGTCCACCACGGCGCGCAAATCCTCGCGCCGTTCCAGGTCGGCGAAAATTGCCCGGCCGTCCCCGTAACGGGCGTCCAGTTTCTGCGCCGCGCGCACCAACGCGCCCGCAGAGGCATACTGCTCATAACAACCGCGCTGGCCGCACACACAGGGCCGACCGTTCGGATGCGCAACCATATGGCCCACTTCGCCGGCCACGCCGTCTGCGCCGCCGTAAACCTCACGGCCGATGACCACGGCGCCGCCCACGCCTGTGCCCAGCGTGACGCACAGAAAATCCGTTGCTTCGCGCGCCGCGCCAAAAAAGGCCTCGCCCAGCGCGGCGGCGTTCACGTCGTTTTGCACGGCCACAGGCACGCCAAAACGCTCCTGCAAAAAATCCCGCACGGGAAAACCGGTAAAGTTGGGCACGTTGTCGTTGGCGAAAACGATGCGACCCGAGGCGGCGTCCACCTGGCCCGTCACCGAAAGGCCGATGGCCGCGCACGGCCCGGCCTCGGAAACGGCCCTGCAGACGGCCTCCATCAGCGCCGCGCCGCCCTCCTTGCCATGAGAAGGGCGCTCGTCCTGCCGGCAGATCTGTCCGGAGGCGTCAAAGAGCGCGGACTTGATGCTGGTGCCGCCCGCGTCCAGAGCCAGGATTGCCCCCTGCATCGTCAACCCTCCGCGCCGGGAACGACTGCGGCGAACCGGCGGGTAATGAGCATGGGCCGGGTAATGGCGCTGCCAACCACAGCGGTGTGCGCACCGGCGGCAAACACGCTTTTAAGCTGCTCGGGCGTCCAGATGCCGCCCTCGGCCACCACGGGAACGCCCGCGTCGCGCGCAAGCGCGCCGATCATTTCCAAATCGGGCAGGGAACGGCCGCGCGTATAGGCGGTATAGCTGGCCATGGTGGTGCCAACAAGGTCGAAGCCCAGCCGGGCCGCGCGCATGCCTTCCGCATAATTGGAGCAGTCGGCCATGAACACCGCGTGCGGATAGCGTTCGCGGCAGGCGCGGAAGAAGGTTTCAAAATCGATCCCATTCGGGCGCGGACGGTCGGTGGCGTCGGTGGCGATAATGTCTGCGCCCACGGCCACCAGCGCGTCCACCTCTTCAAGCGTGGGCGTGATATACACGTCGCTGTCGCCGTACACGCGCTTGATGATGCCAATAATGGGCAAGTCCACATGGCGGCGAATATCTTCAATATCGCGCACAGTGTTGGCGCGGATGCCAGAAGCGCCGCCCAGCTTGGCGGCCAGCGCCATGTGGCCCATCAGCGAGCGTTCGGGATCGTACAGGGGTTCGTCCTCCAGCGCCTGACAGGAGACGATCAACCGCCCCTTCAAAGCGGCAAACAATGCCTGTTTTTCCATAGTGTTTCCTCCCCTCGCCCAGCGTGCGTTTGAAAATTTCTTAAAATGCAATTTGGCGTCTTCCGCGCCGTTCTGGCGCCCCATATTCTTGGTTTAGCGCCGCGAAGCCCGCGAATTCTTCGCGGGAACTGGCGGGAAATCCTCTCGGAATTGCGGATTTTTCCTTTTCAAACACGCGCTAAAGCGCCTGCGCCGTGTGCAACGCCACGGCTTTTTCAATCATTTCCTCGCACAGGTCCACCTGCGCCATGTCCTGTTTTTCCAGCGGCGACAGGGGGGAACGCACGGAGCCGACCTCTACGCCGCGACGGCGCAGCAATTCCTTGATGACGGCGTACATGTTGCCGTGGCAGGCGCACAACGCGGAGATGATGCGGTTGACATCCATCTGAATGGGCGCGGCTTCCTGCGCGCGGCCGGCGCGGATGAGCGCGTCCATGCGCAAAAACAACTCCGGCATGGCCGCGTAGGTGCCGCCGATGCCGCCGCAGGCGCCCATCAGGCGCCCGGCCAGGAATTGCTCGTCCGGCCCGTTGAATACGTAAAAATCGTCCCCGCCAATCATTTTGAACGTCTGGATATCCAGCGTGGCCATGGAAGAATTTTTCACGCCCTTCACGCGCGGATTTTCCAACATCTTTTCCAGCAGCCGGGGCGTGAGCGTCACGCCGGCCAACTGAGGAATATTGTAGATGAAGAAATCGGTCTCGGGCGCGGCGGCGGAAATGGCGTTCCAATAGTCGGCGATGGCGTATTCGGGCAACTTAAAATAAATGGGCGGAATGGCGGCAATGGCGTCTACGCCCAGAGACTGGGCATGCGCAGCCAGAAGCGCGCTGTCGCGCGTGGAATTGGCGGCCACATGGGCGATGACGACGGCGCGGCCGGCAACCGCTTCCACCACGGCGCGCAGCGTCTCTTTGCGCTCCTCAACGCCCTGGTAGATACACTCGCCGGACGAGCCGCCCACGTACAAGCCCTGCACGCCCTTGGCAATCAGATGTTCCGCCAGGCGCGCGGCGCGTTCGGGGCTGATTTCCCCGCGCTCGTCATAGCAGGCGTAAAACGCGGGGAACACACCTTGATATTTCGTGGAACTGTTCACGGGAGATTCCTCCTTGATGGTTGGATGCTGCGAAGGGCGGTTGGCCCCTTTGCGTTGATGGATGTAGTTTGTAGTACGAACTCAGTCTGCCGCCGAAATGTGCAAAGACGGTTTCCCTGCGGCCGGCGCGTATTTTCCCATGGAAAAATGCGACAGCATGGCGGCAAAAAACGCCTCTTCGTTGTGCTCTTCCAGCGCGCGCAGTATGGCCTCGTGTTCGGCGATGGTTTCCGGTTTAAACAGCAACTTTTCCTCGGGGCGGAAAATGGCGTCCACCTGCCAGATGGCCTCCAGCAGCGTAATCAGCGTGTTGTTGCCCAGGGGAGCAAACATGGCCATGTGAAAGTCGTGGTCGGCGTCGAGCGTGTAAAGATGGTTTTCCTGCCTCTCCTTAAAGCGGTCAAAGTTTTCGCGCAGGTTGCGGATGTGTTCGTAGTTGAGCACGCGAAAGACTTCGTGCATATAGCCCAATTCGATTTTTTTGCGAATGTTGAGCATTTCCAGGATCGCCTTTTCGCTGTCGTCCGCCGTGGAAAGCAGCACGTTCTGGAAGATAAAATCCAGACTGAAGGGGCAGACCGCCGTGCCTCTGCCCGGACGGGAGGTGACAATGCCCATCAGCTCCATGGCCTTGATGGCCTCGCGCAGCACGTTGCGGCTGACGCCGAGTTTGTCGCACAACTCCATCTCCGTGGGGATCAGGTCTCCCGGCTTGAGGTTGTGGCGCAATATATAATCCCGCAATTCACGAAAGACCTTGATATAGAGCTTTTCATCGCGTTGTTTTGACATGGCGGCCCCTTTCCTTATGGCGAAAGTGCGAATGCGGACGGCCCGTTCACGCGCCGGCGCAGGCGGCAAAGCGCTTTTCCCGAAGCGGCATGTTCCGGCAGACTTCACAACTCCATTTTACCGTTTGGCAGACAGATTGTCAAGAAGTTTGTAGTGCAAGTTAGGGAACGCCCGCATTTCTGCAGATGGCTGTACACGAAATGTGTGAAATTTGTTCACGGTCTGTTCATGGGTTTTTTTAAGTCCATCATAACTTGTGAAAATACAATGTTCCTATCGCGGAAACGCGAAAACTATAAAGACGGAAGTGGTTGATGATGAAACACAGGCAAACGCGCGCGCTGCCCAGGCTGCTGGCTGTTTTGCTGGCGCTGGTTGTACTGACGGCTTCAGCGCTGGCCGAACCGGTGCAGGAGACAGAAACGCCTGCCGAGCCGTATGTTGAACTGAGCACGCCCTATCCCTCCATGACGGTCAACGCGGGCGACGAAATGACGCTGGATTTGTCCATCGACAATTACAGCGGCCAGTCGCAGGACTTCGCGCTTTCCGTAGAAGAAATGCCCGAGGGTTGGTCGGGCGCGTTCAGCGCCAGCGGCCAGCGCGTAAGCCAGGTGCACGCGCGCGACGGCGAAGTGGTTGACACCGTGGCCTTTGAAATGGAAATTCCCCTGGAAACCGAGGCCGGCGAATACGCCGTGGTTCTTCAAGCCGCCGGCGAAAACTTTTCCGATACGCTGACGGTTACATTCATCGTAAGCGCCGAGGAACTTGGCCAGAGCAGTTTTGAGGTGGAATATCCCTCCCAGGAGGGAGACGCCCAGACCGCGTTCACCTTTTCGGCGACGCTGATCAACAACACGCTTTCGGCGCAATCGTATGCCTTCTCGGCCAGCGCGCCCACGGGCTGGACGGTCAGTTTCACGCCTTCAGGCGAGACGACGCGCGTGGCGGCGCTGGATTTGGAGGCGCGCACCACGCAGGGCGTGGACATCAGCGTGACGCCGCCGGCCAACGTGGAGGCGGGCACTTATGAAATTCCCTGCACGGCCACGTCCGTTTCCGAGCGGATGAGCTTTACGCTGGAAGTAACCATCACCGGTTCTTATGACCTTGTGCTCAGCACGCCCAGCGGCCTTTTGAGCCTGGACGCCTACGCCAACCAGGAAACCGCCGTGCAGCTTTCCCTGACCAACACGGGCAATACGGATTTGACCAACGTAAACCTCACCTCCAGCGCGCCCACGGGTTGGACCGTGCGCTTCTCCACCGAAACCATCGAACTGATTGAGTCGGGCGCGACCGTGGAAGCCACCGCTTATATCACCCCCGGCGAGGACGCCATGTCCGGCGATTACCTGACCACCATCTCCGCTGCGGAAAGCAACGTTTCAGATTCGGCGGAATTCCGCGTCACGGTTAAAACGGAGACCAAGTGGGGAATTGTAGGCATCGCCGTGATTGTGGTGCTGGTGGTCGTCGTGGTTGCCGTGATGCGCAAATACGGGAGGCGCTAACCGTGGCAAAGACGATCATTGAGACAAATGGCCTGACCAAGCGTTACGGCGCGGTCACCGCCGTGGACGGATTGAACCTGCGCGTGGAGGAGGGCGAGGTGTTTGGCCTGCTCGGCCCCAACGGCGCAGGCAAGACCACCACCACGCTGATGCTGCTGGGCCTTACCGAGCCCAGCGCCGGCAACGCCGTCATCAAGGGCGTGGACTGTACGCGCGACCCCATTCGCGTCAAGCGCTTTGTGGGTTACCTGCCCGACAACATGGGCTTTTACCCGGACATGACCGGGCGCGAAAACCTGCGCATGACCGGGCGCATGAACGGCCTGCAGGGCGAAGCGCTGGAGGCGCGCATGGACGAACTTTTGCAGCGCGTGGGCATGCTGGAGGCCGCCGACCGCCGCGCCGGCGCCTATTCCAAGGGTATGAAACAGCGCCTGGGCATCGCCGATATACTGATGAAGGATCCCGACGTGCTGATCATGGACGAGCCTACCAACGGCATCGACCCCGAGGGTATGCGCGAGCTGATGGCCCTGATTCGCGAGCTGGCGGAGAAGGACGGGCGCACGGTGCTGATTTCCTCGCACCAGTTGCACCAGATTCAGCAGATTTGCGACCGTGTAGGTATTTTCGTCCACGGCAAGCTGGTTGCCTGCGGCGCGATTGGCGAACTGGGCCGGCAAATCGAAATCGAAAATGGCTACTGCTTTGAAGTGGATGCGCAGCCCGGCGGCGAAAAACTGCTTGAAGCGCTGCGCGGCATGGACTGCGTGGGCGAGGTGGAAACGGCCGACGGCCTGGCCGTGGCGCGTGCGCGCGAGGACGTGCGCGGCGAAGTGGCGCGACGACTGATTGAAGGCGGTTTCTGCGTAACCCACCTGCGTCAACGCGGCGGCGACCTGGACGAAATCTATGCAAGATACTTTGAAAAGGCAGGTGAACAACATGCAGGCAAGCGCGAAAGCGGCAAATCCGGCCCGCGCAAACGAGCGTAGGCCGCGCGCGTCCGGCGGCTTTTCCACGCTTTATCGCAAGGAACTGGCGGATCACTTTCACAGCGCGCGCTTTAAGCTGCTGTTTATCCTGCTGATCCTCACCAGCCTGGCCAGCCTCTATGGCGCGCTTGCCGGGTTGATGGGTTCGGACAGCAGCGAGTATATCTTCCTTTCCATGTACACCACCAGCGGCAGTTCCATACCGTCGTTTGCCTCGTTCCTGGCGTACCTTACCCCGCTGGTGGGGCTGGCGCTGGGGTTTGACGCCATCAACCGCGAGCGCTCGCAGGGCACGCTCAACCGCCTGGTTTCGCAGCCCATTCACCGCGACGCGGTAATCAACGCCAAGTTCCTGGCCGGCGCTACGGTTATCCTGCTAATGATCTTCTTTGTGGGGATCATGGTCGGCGCGCTGGGGCTGGTCGCCATCGGCGTGCCTCCCACGGGCGAAGAACTGCTCAGGCTGTTTTCCTATTTGCTGCTCACCGCGTTTTACACGATGCTGTGGCTGGGAATTTCCATTCTCTGCTCCGTTTTGTGCAAACATGCGGCCACGGCGGCGCTGATTGTCATTGCCCTGTGGATTTACCTGACGGTGTTTGCCAGCATGGTGGCGAGCGTAATTGCCAACCTCTGCTACCCGCTGGACGGCATTGAAGGCTACTACAACATGCTGAACAACTATCAGCTTGAATTGAATTTGCAGCGAACCTCGCCCTATTATCTTTACTCCGAAGCCGCCACCACGCTGCTTAACCCGGACGTGCGCTTCATCGGCTTTACCACCACCTCGGCCCTTTCCGGGGCGCTGGCCGGTTACCTCTCGTTTGAGCAGAGCGTTATGCTGGTCTGGCCGCACCTGACGTGCATGGTGGCGCTGGTGTTGCTCTCGTTTACGGTTTCCTACATCGTGTTCATGCGGCAGGAAATCCGGGCTTAGGCCGGCGGTTGCTCGCAAGTCCTTACGGCATTGACGCCGTCCCCATGGGGCGGCGTCTTGGCATGTCAAGGGCGGTTTTTGCAAGGGCTTTTCTATAAGTTGTGAAAATGCTTTTGCGCAGATGGATGCGCCTGCCAGAGAACAACGCCGCAGTGATTTGCCTGCGCCGTTGGAACGGCGTGCGCGTAGTTGGAGAAAGTGACCGCAAGCACAAAATTCGCGAAAGTTCATTGTCTTCAGAAAGAGCGCCGCACGGCCTGAAACGCGGCCCTGGAAAGAAGTTTGCGTTCTCATCCGCCGGATGTCCCCCGCCCGAGGCGCCATGAAGGCGCCCTCCACAGCGCTTTTTGCAACATTGGCTCCGCATGCGCCGTCTGCCTTGAAGGCGTCGCCCAGCGGGGTGTGAAAGCGCCGCGCACAAGGCCTTTTGACGCGGCCAGATGCGGCGGCTGTCATGAAAGGTGACGGTGTAGCGTTGTTTCATGTTGGGGACAAGTATGGAGAGCCGCCGTACATAGCGCCTTTTGGCATCCGGGCGCGAAAGCTGTCGTGAAAGCGGCGGGGGCCGAATTGGGCATCCTAAATAGAGTGGCACTATAGAATCGGTGTCCGGAAAGTTATTTTAGCACGGATGGGCGCTGAATTGCCGTAAAGGAGGCAAAGTCCGCGAGGCTGTCCCAGAAAAAGATATGCGAAACTGTCGCGGCCAGGGCCATAGAGCGCGGCAGCCGTCGTGAAAGCGGTGGAAGATGCTCGATAGATGGAGCAAAAAAGGTGAAACCGGTCTCGTAGGATTGTCTTGGTACGGATAGGCGCTGTAATTGCCGTAAAGACGGCAAAGCCCGCGCGGCTGTTCCGGAAAACAGATATGAGAAACTGCCGCGGGCAGGGCATTTTGATGCGGCCAGATATAGTAGTTGTCGTGAAAGTGGTGGAGGATGCTCGATAGATATAGATAGGGTAAATAAAGATGGAATCGGCATCCAGAAGATCGTTTTAGCGCGGATGGACGCTGTGATTATAGTAAAGGAGGCAAAGTCCGCGAGGCCGTTCCGAAAAATAGACCTGTGAAACTGCCGCGGGCAGGGCCATGGGGCGCGGCAGCCGTCGTGAAAGCAGTGGAAGATGCTTGATAGATACGGTAAAAAAGATGGAACCGGCGTCGGAGGGTTGTTTTAGCACAGATGGGCGCTGTGATTGCCATAAAGATGGCAAAGCCCGCCAGGCCGTTCCGGCGAAGCAGGCTTGTGGAACTACGGCACACAGCGTCGCAGAGCGCGGCAGACGCTCCCCAATGCCTGCGACTGCTGTTTTCGCAGGGCCGGCCGGTATGCGGAATGCCCGCAACGCCGTTCAGCCCGGCAGGTCCACCGTAATCGCCAACGTATGGCCGTCGCGCAGCGCGGCGTGAATGCGGCCCCGGTGCGCCTGGACAACGGCCCGGGCGATGGACAGGCCGATGCCGTAGCCGCCGGAGGCGGAATTGCGCGAGGCGTCGGCGCGATAGAAGCGCTCGAACATATTTTCCAAATCCTCGCGGGAAAACGACTCCACACGGTTTTCCACGCGCAGGCGCACGCCGCGGCCTCTGCGCTCCAACCAGAGCGCAATGACGCTTTGCGCGGCGGCGTATTTGACGGCGTTGTCCAGCAGGATGCTCACCAATTGGCAGATGCTCTTTTCGTTGCCGCAATAGGAAATGCCCTCGCGCACGCGAATTTCCAGACGCTTGCCCCGTGTGCGGGCCGGGGCCTGAAACGATTCCGCCGTCTCGCGCACGATGTCGGAAAGCGGAAAGTCAATCATGGGCAGGGCTTCGCGTTCCTCCATGCGCGCAAGGGCGACCAGGTCGCCGGCCAGCGCGGTAAGGCGGCGCGTTTGGGCGCGGATGTCGCCGAGCCACTCGTTTGGGCCGACTTCCATTTCCAGCAGTTCCGCATCGGCGTCGATGACGGTCAGAGGCGTGCGGATTTCGTGCCCGGCGTCGGTGATGAAGCGCCGCTGGCGTTCGTATCCGCGCACGAAGGGCTTGACGATGCGCCCGGAGAGCAGGATTACCAGCACAAACACCGCCGCATAGCCGGCCAGGGCGATGAGTATGCCGTTGAAAAGCACGTCGCGGAACCCGGCCAGCACGCGTCCGCAGTCCAGGAAGATAACGCGCGTGTTTGCGCCCTCGTCATAGACAAGAAAGCGGTAATCGCCGACAAAGCCGGACGCGCTCCCCGCCCGCAGGGCTTTTTGTACGTAATCGGCCACGCTTTCCCCGTCTACGGCGAAGATGTTTTCCGTATCGGCGGAAAGCAGGTTGCCTTCTTCGTCCAAAAGCGCGGAAAAAAAGCGAATTTCATAGGGCAGTTCCGGAGATTGATAGCGCGGTCCGGCCTCCCGCCAGTCAAAATCCCCCAGGACGTCGGGCAGCGCGCCGTCGTTGTCGCGCAAAAGGCCGAGCACGCTGTCCACGTCTGAGAGAATGCTCTGATAGTTAAAAATATTGAGGCCGCCGAGAATGATGAGCAGCACCAGAAGCAGCGAGAGCATGGAGGCGGCCACAAAGCGCACGCGCAGTTTTTGAATCACGCGATCTCCTCCAGCGAATACCCGGCGTTGCGGGACACCTTGATTTGCACGTTTGCGCCCAGCGTAGCCAGTTTTTTGCGCAGGTAGGAAATATAGACCCAGACCACATGGATTTCGGCGTCGTTGTCGTATCCCCAGATGCGCTCCATAAACCGCTCGGTGGGAATGAGCGCGCGCGGCTGGGAGAGGAACATTTCCATCATTTGGAATTCCTTGCGGGTCAGGCGGAAGCTGCCTGTGGGCGAGGAAAGTTCGAACGTGGCGCGATCCAAAGCGATGTTGCCCATGCGCAAAAGCGACGTGGGCTGCGAAAACGGCCCGCGCGTCATGGCGCGAATGCGCGCCAACAGTTCCTGGGCCGCAAAGGGCTTGGTCAGGTAATCGTTGGCGCCGCTGTCCAGGCCCAGCACCTTGTCCGCTACCTCGGCCTTGGCCGTGAGCAGCAAAACGGGCAAGTCGCTGCCGTGCGCGCGCAAGCGGCGCAAAACGTCTATGCCGTCCGCGCCCGGCATCATGATGTCCAGAATCGCCCCGTCGTAATTGCCGCTGAGCAGGTATTCAAGGGCGGCGTCGCCGTCAAAAACCGCGTCGGCTTCGTAGTTGTTTTTGCGCAGAATGGCGCACAGCGCCCGGGAAAGGGACGCCTCATCTTCCGCGACGAGCAATCGCATGGGAACTCCTCCTTTGCTTTACAATATAACAGATATACATGAATCGCCTGTGAAAAAACGAGGGCATTTTGGTGGCGCGCGTCGAAACGGCGCATTGGCGCGACAGAGAAATTGCAGGCATATCCTGCAATTTTTTTCATATGTATGGGCATGCAAGCCGCCGTACAGCGTTTTTTACATGAAGATTCTACGGATACTCTTTACTTTGTTTGTAAAACGTGCTACACTGATGTTGATATTTTTGAATTTTCCAGTGCCTGAAATTTCATTTTGGAGGAGGCACAGGGCCTTGAAAATCCTGGATATACAAACCGGCCGCATCTCCCTGCCGCTGGCGCGCCCCTTTAAAACTGCGCTGCGCACGGTGGAAACGCTCAACGATATCGTTGTGAAAGTGGTTACCGACGAGGGCGTGGGCTACGGCGAGGCGCCGCCCACCGCCGTCATTACCGGAGACACGGAGGGCTCCATCCTCTGCGCGGTGCGCGATTATATCCGTCCCGCCCTTTTGGGCATGGACGTGATGGATTTGCCCGCCGTTATGGCGCGCTTGAACGGCTGCCTTGTACACAATACCACGCCCAAGGCGGCGGTGGATATGGCTTTGTACGATTTGTGGGCGCGCGCGCAAAAGCAACCTCTTTACCGCCTGCTGGGCGGCGCCAGGGAGCGTTTTCGCACCGATTTGACCATTTCCGTCAATCCGGTTGGGCAGATGGTGGAGGACAGCCTCGACGCCATAGGGCAGGGGTTTGACATTCTCAAGATTAAGGTTGGCAAGGAAGGCGAAAAAGACGTGGAGCGCGTTTGCGCCATCCGCGAGGCCGTGGGGCCGAACGTGAAGCTGCGCGTGGACGCCAACCAGGGCTGGGAGGCCCGGGAAGCGGTCAGGATTATCCGCGCCATGGAGGACAAGGGGCTTGACCTTGACCTGGTCGAGCAGCCCGTGCCCGCCGCCGATTTGGACGGCCTCGAATTTGTCACCCGCAGCGTTTCCACGCCCATTCTGGCCGACGAAGCCGTGTTTTCCGAGCGCGACGCGGCGGAAATTATCCGCCGGGGCGCGGCGAACCTGATCAATATTAAGCTGATGAAGACCGGCGGCATCTGGGGCGCGCTGAAGATTTGCCGCCTGGCCGAGGAAAACGGCGTGGAGTGCATGATTGGATGCATGCTGGAATCGCGCCTGTCCGTGGCTGCGGCCGCGCACCTGGCCGCGGGGCAGAAAATCATCACGCGCGCCGACCTGGACGGCCCGTCTCTGTGCGCGATCGACCCCTATTCGGGAGGCCCGGCATTTGACGGCCCCGCCATCGCCATGCGCGGCGATTTCGGCGTGGGCGTAACGGGCGTTCCCTGCAAAACCTGGAATGAGGGCATGTAACCCCCAATGCCGGAATTTGGAGGAACTTTTGCATCAGACAGGCGCTTTCCCGCAAGCGACGGTTCTGGCGCGAAAAGGCCGCCGGAAACGAGCGTTGAGCGGCGGCATTCTCTCCCCCTTTCGCACCCCACTGCCATTGTGCAGAATCGCTAATAGAAAGGACTGGATTCCATGAAACGCACGACTCGCCTGCTTGCCCTGCTCGTGGCGCTGCTGCTCGCTTTGCCGGTGGCCGCGCTCGCGGAGAGCGCCCCTGTGGTCTACCGGGAGCTGTACTCCAGCGAGGTAGATACCCTCAATTACCTCTATACCACCACATCCAACAACCTGTCCATTCCCGCCAACGTGGTAGACACGCTGATTGAGTATGACCGCTACGGCGTGATGCAGCCCTCGCTGGCCGAGAGCTGGGAGCACAACGACGACTACACGGAGTGGACGTTCCACATCCGCGAGGGCGTGAAGTGGGTTGACAAGGACGGCAACGAAGTGGCCGACGTCACCGCGCACGACTGGGTGTCCGCCGCGCATTACATCCTCGACGCCCACAACGATTCCGGCAACGAGTACAACTGGGAAGTGGCCGGCGTGGTCAACGCCGCCGAGTACTACGCCTACACTGCGTACCAGCTCGCGCTGGAAAGCGCTACCGACGGGACCGATGAAAACGGCAACCCCGTGAAGCTGGACGAGGAGGGCAACGTCATTGAGGAAGTCGCCGCCGTCGCCGCCGAGGACATCGGCGTTCAGGCCACGGACGACTACACCTTGGTTTACACGCTCAACGCGCCCTGCTCCTACTTCCTGTCCATGCTGTGCTGGTCGGCCTTCATGCCCGTCAACGGCGATTTCCTCGCCGAGTGCGGCGACAGCTTTGGCACCAGCGCCGAGACGCTGCTCTACTGCGGCCCCTTCTACCTTTCCACCTTTGAGCCGCAGGTGCAGCGCGTTCTGACCAAGAACCCCACCTACTGGGATATTGACAACGTGTTTATCGACACCATCCAGATGACCTACAATGCCGAATCCGGCACGCTCGCGCCCACCATGTATCTGCAGGGCGAAGTGGACTACGCCGAGATCGGCGCCAACCTGCTTTCTCCGATGCTTTCTTCCTACAGCGACCAGATTCATCCCTCCCGCCCGGACGTCTCCTACTCCTACTGGTATCTGTTCAACTTCGACCCGAACTTCGACGAGGAGTATGAGCCGGACAACTGGACCATCGCCGTCAACAACGAAAACTTCCGTCTGTCCATCATGCACGGCCTGGATCGCGTCAACGCCCTGCAGGTGTACGACTCCGCCGATCCTGAGGGCCTGCTGAGCAACACCATCACTCCGCTGTCCTTTGCCTCTGCCTCGCAGGACTACGCCTACTATGGCGGCCTGGAGAAGTACACCGACGGCGAGACCTTCGACAGCGAACTGGCGCTCCAGTATAAGGAAGCGGCCATGGAAGAACTTTCCGCCGAGGGCTGCACCTTCCCGGTAAAGGTCTACATGCGCTATAACCCCACCACCACCAACTGGGCCGACGAGTGCCAACTCGTGGAACAGCAGCTTGAGAACCTGTTGGGCACGGATTATATCGACGTCATCGTCGAAGCCGGCCCCGAAACGGGCTTCCTGGCCGCCGTGCGTCACACCGGTGACTATGGCCTGATGAAGTGCAACTGGGGCGCGGACTTCTCCGACGCTTCCGCTTTCATCGTCGATCCCTTCGGCGAGGATTCCAACTACAGCTTCATCTATATGAGCGAAGATGAAGAGACGCAGGCCTACTATCAGGAATACCTTGACCTGGTGGAGGAGGCTCTGGCTATCACCGACGACGAAGAGGCCCGCTACGAGACCTTCGCCCAGGCCGAGGCCGTGCTGCTGGATCATGGCTTCGCCATCCCGATCCACACCAACAGCCGCGTCTATGCCTTTGGCAAACTCAATACGCTGGAAGGCCCCTATGCCGCTTTCGGCTTCTCCACGCTGCGCTACAAGGGCCAGCATGTGATGGAGACCTCGATGGGCATGGAGGAATTTGAAGCCGCTTATCAGACCTGGCTGACCGAGCGCGAGGAAGCGCTGGCCGCCGCGGCCGAATAAGCGCCCGGCCTCGCCGGAACCACTGGGCGTCGCTTCGCGGCCTGAACCGCGGGCGGCGCCCTCAAACCAGACGGGGCAGGCGGCGCATGCCCCAAGGCGCAAAGCCCGCGGTAAACGCGAAAAGGGAAGCGTTTTGCCCGCCGCGCCGGTCGGTTGAAGGAGGAGTTTTACCT
Organism: uncultured Clostridia bacterium; assembly: GCA_904420265.1. GTDB lineage: Bacteria > Bacillota > Clostridia > Christensenellales > Aristaeellaceae > Pullichristensenella. The sequence continues at coordinate 486 of CAJFUU010000324.1, read as the reverse complement.
CTCGTTCCTGTCCTTTCGGTCAGGCATTCAGGCCCTGTAGCCCGTCGGCTTAGCGGGCGCATGCCACCCAAGGCGCAAAGCCCGCGGTAAGCGCGGAAAGGGGAGCGTTTTGCCCGCCGCGCCGGTCGGTTGGAGCAGAGCCTTGTCTCTCTCCCGCAAGTCCCTTTCCAGACAGGTATTCAGGCTTGCAGCCCGTCGGCTTAGCGGGCGCATACCCCAAGGTGCAAAGTCGGCGGTAAACGCGAAAAGGGGAGCGTTTTGCCCGCCGTGCCGGTCAGTTGGAGCAGAGCCTTGTCTCTCGCTCGCAACGGTCCCTTTGCAGACAGGCGTCCAAGCCTTGGGCCTGTTGGTTTGATAACGGGCGCATGCCGCCCAAGGCGCAAAGCCCGCGGTAAACGCGAAAAGGGGAGCGTTTTGCCCGCCGCGCCGGTCAGTTGGAGCAGAGCCTTGTCTCTCGCTCGTAACGGTCCCTTTTCAGACAGGCAT
>CAJFUU010000323.1 GCA_904420265.1 uncultured Clostridia bacterium | reverse complement strand
TTCGGCAACGACCAGTACTTTGCCTCTACGCTGGAGACGGACGAGCACATTGTCTTTGCCGCCACGCCTGAAAGCGCCGTAGGCAGCGCCCGCCTGCCCGTTACGCTGGTGGCCGGCGCCGCGAGCCTGGTCGCGCTGCTGATCGTCATTTTGATGCTGTGCATCTTCCGTGATGTGCCGGAGAAGGCGCCCAAGGCCGAAAAGGCCAGGAAGAAGTACGGCGCGGCGATGGTGGACGTGGTCATGCCCGACGGCTCGGTGAAAAAGACCGAATCTGTCTCCAGCCGTTGGCGCAATTCCTTCATCCAGTGGCAGGAGAAGACGCCGGAACAGAAGCTGATGAGCGTGCTGCGCGGCCTGCTGGGCGTGTTTGCGGTGCTGATCTGCCTGGCCGTGCTGATGCGGGAGGAGATTTTCGACAGCAATTCCGTGTTCCTGTTCGTGCTGAATGGCCAGTGGGCGCATGGACTGAATATCTTCGCCGTTACCGGCAGCGTGCTGATCATTTGCGTGGCGAGCGTCATTGCCATGATTTTGCAGAAGATTCTCACCGTCATGGCGCGCACCTTCGGGGCCAAGGGCGAAACGGTGTGCCGCCTGCTCAAGAGCCTGGTGAAGTACGTCTCCGTAATTGTGATGCTCTATTACTGCCTGGCCCTGCTGGGCATTGACACGGCCACGTTGCTCGCCTCGGCCGGTATCCTCACCTTGATCGTCGGCCTCGGCGCACAGACGCTGGTATCCGATATACTCGCCGGGCTGTTCATCATCTTTGAAGGCGAGTTCCAGGTGGGCGACATCGTTACCGTCGGCGACTGGACGGGTACCGTTGTGGAAATCGGCGTGCGCACCACGAAGATTCGGGACGGCAACCAGAACATCAAGGTCATCAGCAACAGCAATGTCAGCGGCATCATCAACAAGACGCGGGACTATTCCTTTACCAGCGTGGATGTGGGCATCGAGTACAGCGAGTCCCTTGAGCGCGTGGAGAATATCCTTGAAAAGGAATTCCCGAACATCCGCGCCCGCCTGCCCAAGATCATTGACGGCCCGTTCTACAAGGGCGTGGTGGCGCTGGCGGACAACAGCGTCATTCTCCGCGTGGTGGTGATGTGCGCCGAGGGCGACTGCGGCCAGATGCAGCGCGATTTGAACCGCGAGATGAAGCTTATCTTCGACAAGTACAACATCAACATCCCCTTCCCGCAAGTGGTCGTCAACCAGCCCTCTGTCTCCAGGAAGGCTACGGCCTCAGAAAAGGAACAGGCGCGCAAGTTTGCGGAAAAGCAGCGCGAATTGTCTGAAAACATCATGGTTGAGGAAGAGGAAGAAGAACGCTAAGGACTTTTGCTCCGACATCGGCCCCCGAGCGGCAGAACGCCGCCGGGGGCCACTTTTGCGCAACGAACCCCCGTTTGGAGCGGGGCGGTCTGTGAAAAAGGCAGGCAAGACTTCCCGTAAAATCATTTCCGGCGGAAAATTGAAATCCCGCCGGGGTTTCAAGCTGGCAGGGCGACCGGTTTTACCGATTTAAAAAATTTTCAAAGGCGCCTTGCAATTATCGCTTGTGTCGCGCAGTGGCGCGAGCAAAAATTGGAGGGGGTGGCCACAGGCGCAGGACCCTGCGGATTCTGCGCCTTCGACAAGGGCAAAACTGCCACGGCTCGAATTCTGAATTTGAGACGCGACGCCCGGCGGGGAGCGAAGCGAATTTTGCGCCGGGGAAGAATCATTTTCCAGAGCAAAAATCGCTTCCCTGCAGTTTCCGCACCCGGAAATCCGCAGGATTTTAGCGAAAACTGGAGGGAACGGTCGTGGCGGGAGATACCCCTTCCGTCCGCCGGCTTGTCAAAAATGCTTTTGACAAACCGGTTCCGCCTGGAGCGGGGTTTCCAGAAAACTTATCGCTATGCGCAAAACCGTCAACCATTTTTGGCAGGCAAGGGGCGTATGGACAAAGGCCAACGCAAAGAGGTCAGGCGGCTGCCTTTGGCAGCGCTTGGGGGGAAAACTGCGCACGCGCCGGCGACGCAGAGCGCGTGCGCGCTGCCGTGATCATATTTCTGTAGGGCTTCGACCGGAGTCATGATTATTTTGGAAGGGCCCTACGCCGGTTGCGCAGCAGCAAAAGCCGCGTTTCAGGCGGGCAGAGCTTCGCCGCCGCGCGGGCAAAGGCCGCGGGCGAGGGCTGCATGCCGTTGTCAAACCAGAGCAGAAAATCGCCCAAAATGCCGCCCATGTGGTGGCGCAGGGGCAGCGCTTTGGAAAAGCTTGTCGCCTCTACGGAAAAGAAGTCCTGCATTGCCGCCAGCAACAGATGGGACAGGCCGCTTTCATGCAGGCGCAGCACCGCCTCCCGGCGGCGGAAAAAGGCTTCAAAAATGCGCGCAAGGTATACGGGCAGCGGCGGCTCCTCCGCCGGCAGCGCTTCGACGCCCTCTGCCAATACGGCGGCGTAAAAAGAAACCGCCATTTCCTCCTTGCCGCGAAAATGCCGGTAACAGGTAGACCGGTGCACCCCTGCGCGGGCGGCGATTTCCGCAATGGTGATCTCCTCGAAACGGCGCGTTTTCAGCAGCGATATAAACGCTTCCACAATGTATGCCCGCATCATTTTTTGCGCGTTTTCCCTGCGCATGCGCGACATTCCTCCTTTTTTGTCGCAGCCGGGCCAGCAAAACCTTGCTTTCGCATAAAAAATGACTATGATAGAAACTGCGACGTTTGTCGCTATTATACGTGCCAGCGCGCAATGCGTCAAGCGCGGCAGGAGGATGCAGCCATGCAGAGAATCTATGAAAACCTCTATCAGTTCAGCGCCTATATTCCGCCGATGGATTTCAGCATTCATCAATATCTGCTCGCCGCCGACCCGGCAATTGTCTTTGCCACCGGCACGCGCGCCCAAGCGGAGCAAAACCTGCCGCAAATCCGCGCCATATTGGGGGAACGCCCGGTGAAATACATTTTTGTATCGCACCTGGAAAGCGACGAATGCGGCGGCCTGCCTGTGTTTTTGCGGGCATATCCGCAGGCGACGGCGCTCTGTTACGCCCTGGGCGCGCGCGAGCTTTCCGGCTATGGTTACGCCGGGAACGTTCGTTCCTGTCATGGCGGGGAAGTTCTGGAAGATGGGGAATTACGCCTGCGCTTTTTCGATTGTCCCGCAGAGATGCATTTGCAAAACGGCCTGGTGTGTTTTGAGGAAAAAAGCGGCGTGTTTTACAGCGCCGACCTCATGTCCCGGCGCGGAAACGGGACGGGCAAAATCATCGCGGGCGACTGGCGGGAGGAGGTGGACGCCGTCGGGCCGGAGCGCGTTCCCAACGCGGAAAAGCTGGCGGCGTTGAAGACGGAATTGCGGCCGGTTGCGCCGAAATTCATCGCCGTTGGCCACGGTTTTTGTCTTTCCCTGTGAGCGGCCGGTATTTTGACGCCGGAGAGCGCTCTGCCATTCGCCTCTGCCGGAGCGGCCGGGGCGTTCTCCTTCCGCGAATCGAGCGGACAGACCGGGCCGATCTCAAAAGCGTATCAATAGGCGAAGGCCTTTTGCGCAAAGCGTGAAAAGCAGGCATCCCTGTGAGCGGCCGGCGTTTTGACGCCGGAGAGCGCTCTGCCATTTGCCTCTGCCGGGGCGGCAGGGGCGTTCTCCTTGTGCGAACCGAGCGGACAGACCGCGCCGATTTTCAAACCAGGCCGGCGGTTCTGCTCACGGCGAAGGCGTCTGCGCGCGGCAATCCTGCACTGGCCCCATCAGGGCCGGGCGCCGCTTTTGCCGTCTGCCTGTTTCGCTTTTCGATACTCCATGGGCGTGCACTTGTATTCGCGAAAAAACAGGCGGTTGTAATAACTCTGCTGGGAAAAACCGCAGGCCTGCGCGATTCGGGCGACGGGTTCCAGGCTGTTGCGCAGCATGGCGGCGCTCTCTTCCAGGCGGTAGCTGATCAAATAGGCGATGGGCGAAAGGCCGGTATATTGTTTGAACAGCCGCGAGCACTTGCTTTTGCTCACATGGCCTGCCTGCGCCACATCCGCCAGCGACAGATTTTCCGCATAACGCTCGGCGAGGTATTCAATCATTTTTTTCAGCAACAGTATATTGCCGTCGGCGGGGCTGGCGGCGTTTTCCTTTTCGATGAACGCGAGATAGAGCTGGCGAAACACCTGGTGACACAGGGCAATCAGCTCCAATTCGTAGCCGCAGGGGCGCTCCCGCCAGTACAATTCCATTTCCCGGAGCGCCGCGCGAATTTTCCCTGCGTTGCTGTTCTGGCCCGGAAGCAATATGTGTGAAAACGACGGCTCCTCCAGCATCGGCAGGATGTATTTGTCGTATACCGCCGGATGTTTAATCAGCAGGCCCGCGCCGATGAACAGCGCGATATAGCGGCTGTCGCCCGCGTCGGACTGGATGAGCCGGTGCAGCTGCTTTTGATTGATAAAGCACAGGTCGCCCTTGTGCAAAAGGAAGGTGTGCTGGTTGGTCTGACAGCGGACGTGCCCCTGCGAAACGCAGATCAGCTCTATGCCGTTGTGCCAGTGGGGCAATTCCCCATGGACGCTGTATTCCGATATGCTCCTGTGCGCAAGCGCAAAGGGAAAGGACGCGCCTTCCACATATATGTCCTTCATAAGCCCTCCCATTGGTAATTTTGACAAGATTGTATTATAATCAGATTCTATTATACTATAAAAAGCGCTATTTTTGCAATATAATATTAAACAAAGAAAGGGGTACGCCCCATTGTGGAAAGGAGTGTTATCATGGAAGAGTATACCAGGATGCCAACCATCGGCGAAAGCGCGCCCGCGTTTGAGGCCGTAACCACGCAGGGAACCATTCGTTTCCCGGAGGATTACAAGGGAAAGTGGGTCATCCTGTTTTCCCATCCGGCGGATTTCACGCCGGTTTGCACCACGGAATTTATGACCTTCGCCTCCATGCTGGAGGAGTTCAGGGCGCTCAACACGGAACTCATCGGCCTGTCGGTGGATTCTCTGTATGCCCATATCGCCTGGCTGCGCAAGATTCAGGAGCTGGAGTGGAAGGATAAGCGCCATGTGGAAGTGACGTTCCCGCTGATTGAAGACATTCGCATGGAGGTGGCCCATAAATACGGGATGATCCAGCCCGGGGCCTCCAACACGCAGGCGGTTCGCGCCGTGTTCGTCATTGATCCGCAGGCGGTTATCCGCACAATTCTCTATTATCCCCTCACTACCGGCCGGAATTTTGACGAAATCAAGCGCATTGTGCAGGCGCTGCAAATCGCAGACGAGCAAAACTGCGCCACCCCCGCCGACTGGCGGCCGGGCGAGGATGTGATTGTGCCCACGGCCGGCTCCTGTGGAACGGCCAAGGAACGCATGGAATCCAGCGACGAAAACCAGTACTGCCTGGATTGGTTCCTTTGCTTCCGCAAGCTGAAGGCATAATTCTTCCCAGGAACAGAAAACTGAAAAAAGCGTCCGGCGGGTTGGCCTGGCCACGCTTCCGGGCGCTTTGCATAGTATACCATTCCCGTTGAAAAGAGGGCTGCGGCGTGCTTTTCGCCCTGGCAGAGTCAGGCTTCGGCGCAATGCAGCGCTGCTGCGCCGCCTTTCGCCAAACCGTACAAAACGAAAACACGCCGTATATCTGTTTCTAAAACGCACAGGCATTGCGTTTTCCGGCAAAATATAGACGAAAAAACCAGGCGGGCGGCGTGCGCCGCTTGCCTCCGGGCGCAGACAAAGCCCGCAAACGCAAAGACGGCCCTGATAAAACAGAAGCCGTTTTTGCTTTCTGCGGCGAATTTGCCGACAAGCCCTATGGAATTGTCAAATGCAGCCGCAAAGCGGCAAACTTCGCCAGGCGGCGAAGTTTCCAGCTGTCAAAATCCCTCAAGAGAGCGCGAAAAAGGGAAGCCCCTACGCGCTTTCATCGCACCCGAGGGCATGCGCGTCGGGGCAGGGCGGTTTTTGCGCCGGGAAAGCCTGTTTTTCAAAACAAACATTGATCCTCGCAATTTTTGCTTGTATCGCATATGGTGCGAACGAAAATTTGAAGAGGATGGCCGGGGCGCAGAATCCTGCGGATTTTGCGGTTTTGCCAAAGGCGAAACAACCGCGTCTCAAATCCTAAGCTTGAGACGCGCCGCCGGGGAGATGCTTCCCCCGTCCGCCAGCCTGTCAAAAATGCTTTTTTGACAGGCAGAAACTTCGCCATTTTGCGAAGCTTCCCTGTCGGCCGCTTGCGCCTGCGCAAGTCCTTCAGCCTGCAGGTTTGCTTCCTTGTCTTGCAGGCTTTCTTACCGCGCCGGCAGTCTGTCAGCCCTGTCGATGCCCCGGGGCGGACGGCGCGCCGCCCGCCTCGATGGGGGATGCGCGCCTTACAGCTTCCAGATATTCTCCGCGTACAGGCGCACAGAGCGGTCGGAGGAGAACTTACCGGCGCCGGCGATGTTGCGCAGGCACTTGAGCGCGTAGCCGCGGGGGTCTTCGCGGTAATCGCGCATGGCGCGCAGGCGCGCCTCCTGGTAGGGCATGAAGTCCTTGAGGATGTAGTAATGGTCGGGCGCATGCCAGCTTGCGCCGTCGAGCAGCGAGGCGCGCAATTCGCGCAGCGAGCCTTCCCGGTCCGGCTCCATGCCGGGATCGTCAAACAGCGTCAGCGCGTCCACGGCGCGGCGGATGCGGGGGTTTTCTTCGTAGAGCGCGCGCGGGTTATAGCCCTGCAAATCGCGCAATTCTTCCACCGTGGCGCCGAAGATATAGTTGTTTTCCACGCCGGCTTCCTGAACGATTTCCACGTTGGCGCCGTCGTAGGTGCCGATGGTAGGCGCGCCGTTGAGCATCAGCTTCATATTGCCGGTGCCGCTGGCCTCGGTGCCCGCCGGAGAAATCTGTTCGGACAGGTCGGCGGCGGGGATGATTTTTTCCGCGTAGGAGCAGTTGTAGTTTTGCACGAACACCACCTGCATGACCTTGCGCGCGTCCTCGTCGGCGTTGATCATTGCGGCAAGGCGGTTGATGAAGTAGATAATCGCCTTGGCGCGCGCGTAGCCGGGCGCGGATTTGGCCCCGAAGATGAAGGCCGTAGGCGTGAAATCCGGCAAGTTGCCCGCCTTGTATTCGCAGTAAAGGTCGTAAATGGACAGGGCGTTCATCAGCTGGCGCTTGTATTCGTGCAGCCGTTTGATTTGCACGTCGAACATGAACGAGGGGTTCAGTTCAACGCCGTCATGTTTTGCGACGAACGCGGCAAGCTGCCGCTTTTTGAGGCGCTTGACCTCCATAAACGCGTCTGCCATGCCCTCAATGCGCGGAGCCAGCGCCTTGAGCGCGGGCAAATCGGTGGCGAAACCCGTACCGATGCGCCCGGCGATCAGCCGCGAAAGTTCCGGGTTGCACAGAAGCAGCCAGCGCCGCTGGGTGACGCCGTTGGTGACGTTGGTAAAGCGGTCCGGATACAATTCGTAGAAGCGGCGGAACACGGTGCGTTTGAGCAGTTCCGAATGGATTTCCGCCACGCCGTTGACCGCGTGGGTGGCATATACGGACAAGCGCGCCATGTGCGCCTGGCCGTTTTCGACGATGGCCAGGCCGTTTGCGTCCACGCCGCGCAGGGCCAGTTCCTTGCGGAAGGTCTCGTCGATGCGCAGAATAATGCGGGCGATTTCCGGGGCCACGCTGCGCAGAAGTTCCACATCCCACTTTTCCAGCGCTTCCTGCATCACCGTATGGTTGGTATAGGAAAACACGCGCCGGGCGATGTCCAGCGCCTTGGCAAAGCGCACGCCGCGCTTATTCAGCAGGCGAATCAGTTC
>CAJFUU010000322.1 GCA_904420265.1 uncultured Clostridia bacterium | reverse complement strand
ATTTCCACAATGCGGTCCAGGCGCTCCAGGTCCGTATCGACGATGTTGTTGAGAATCGTCTTGTGGTAAGCCTGGATGTTGGCGCGGATTTCCTCCAACCGGGTCAGCTCGCTTTCGGAATAGCCCGTCGAGTAGAGATAGGCGATGGTGTCGCCCTCGTTCAAAAGCGTGCCTTCATTGGCAATGTACTCCACGCGCGCGATTGTGCCGGAAGAGTAGACTTCCTCGTCGCGGATGATAATGGCGTCGGTCTGCTGGACATAGGAAGTCGTGGCCTCGCTGATCACCGCCTGATCCCCGCCGAAGCGCAGGTATGGACGGACGATCAGGAATATGATCGCCAGGACCAGCAGAAGGAAGATATAAAACCTTCCGGTCACCCGTTTTCCGCGCATGTACTGCCTCGCTCCAAACTCTTTGCGCGCAAACGCCTTTGCACAGGCCGGCGCGCGCGTATAAAAGCGGACACTTCTGTCCACCGTATACTATTATTATAATCCCTTTATGGGCAAGATGCAACCGGCCACTCTTGACATTACCTAGACGAAATCATTATAATGGCGATAGTTTCGGGAGGCGAAATTGTGGTGACATGGACGCGTGACGCGCTGATTGTGGGAAATTTTTCCGTGCGGTATTATGGCCTGCTCATCGCTCTGGGGGCGCTTTTGGGCGTTTTGCTGGCGATGAAGCGCGAAAAAAAGCTGGGTCTTGCCAAGGATACGACCATCGACCTGGCGCTGGTGGGCGTGCCCTGCGCGTTGGTGGGCGCGCGGCTTTACTACGTCATTTTTTCATGGGATATTTACAAAGACGACTTGCTGAAAATCTTCTCCCTGCGCGAAGGCGGCATGGCCATTTATGGCGGCGTGCTGGCCGGCGTGCTGGCGGGATGGGTATTTTCCCGCGTGCGCAAGGTGTCTTTCTGGTCTTTGGCAGACCTGGCCGCGCCTTCGCTGGCGCTGGGGCAGGCCGTGGGCCGTTGGGGCAATTTCTTTAACCAGGAAGCCTACGGCTATGCGGTGAGCGACCCCGCGCTGTGCCGCTTTCCCATTTCGGTATTCATCGAGGCGGACGGGCGCTGGCACCTGGCCACGTTTTTCTATGAATCCGTGTGGTGCTTTGGCATCGTGGTCTTCATTCTGCTCATGGAGCGCGGCGGGCGGCTCAAGCAGCGCGGCGAGGCGTTTTTGTGGTATCTCTTCCTCTACGGGGTGGAGCGCGCCGTGGTGGAAGGGCTGCGCACGGACAGTTTGATGCTGGGGCCGGTGCGCGTGTCGCAGGCGCTGTCGGCGCTGTTGGCGGCGGGGGCGCTTGTGGCGCTGATTGTGCGCGCCCGGCGGCGAAAAAAGACCTGAAAACGGATGTTTTCCCCGCCAGGCGCATTGCGCTTTGGCCTGCGGCATGGTATAATGTGGTATCACCACAAACGCCGCGGGGCGGCCAAGCATAGGGGGAAAAGACATGGCTGAGTATACGATTGTTACGGATTCCTCGTGCGATCTGCCGGATCAGCTTGCGGCAGAACTGGAATTGAAGGTAGTGCCCCTCTCGCTGACCATGGAGGGCAAGCAATACCTCAACACCACCGATGAGCGCGGCATCGCCCATAAGGAACTCTATGCCCGCCTGCGCGCGGGGGCGATGGCCAAGACATCGGCCGCCAACGCCGCGGATTTTGTCTCCGTCATGGAGCCGGAGCTGGCTGCGGGGCGGGATGTGCTTTACATTGGCTTTTCCTCCGCGCTGAGCGCCACCTGCTCCGTGGGCGCGAATGTGGGACAGGAACTGATGGAGAAATATCCCGGGCGCAAGGTGTACACGGTGGATTCGCTGTGCGCTTCGCTGGGACAGGGCCTGTTTGTGTACCTGCTGGCGCAGAAAAAGCGCGAGGGGATGGAAATTGAAACGCTGCGCGATTATGCGGAGGATCTCAAATTGCATATCTGCCACTGGTTTACGGTGGAAGATTTGCAGTTTTTGCGCCGGGGCGGCCGCGTGAGCGCGGCGGCGGCGCTGATTGGCTCGATTCTGAGCATCAAGCCGGTGATGCATGTGGACAACGAGGGCAGGCTCATTCCCGTATCCAAAGTGCGCGGCCGCAAGGCTTCGTTGCGCGCCATTGCGGACAAGGTAAAGGAAACCATGCTTGACCGGCCGGATCAGACGCTGTTTATCAGCCACGGCGACAGCGAGGAAGACGCCAAACTCGTTGCGGAAATGATCAAGGAACGCACCGGCCTGTCGCTGCAGGTGCTCAATTACGTGGGGCCGGTTATCGGCTCGCACTCCGGCCCGGGAACCATCGCGGTGTTCTTCATCGGCTCGGAGCGATAAATAAGGGAGGCAATGGGGAATGGTTAGGGTATCGGCGGACAGCACGTGCGATTTATCGCCGGAATTGCTTTCGCGCTATGGCGTGGTAATCGCGCCGTTGTACATCGTTAAGGACAGCGAATCCCTGCGCGACGGGGTGGAAATCCGCCCGCAGGACATCTTCGACTATGTGGAAAAGACCGGAAAACTTCTCAAGACCGCGGCGGTAAGCGTGGAAGATTACATAGACCTGTTTCGCCGCCTGACGCAGGATGGAAGCGAGGTCGTCCACATAACCATCAGCGCGGAAATGTCCGCCTGTTATCAAAACGCCTGTCTGGCGGCGCAGGAGGTGCCGGGCGTATTTCCGGTGGATTCGCGCAATCTCTCCACGGGCATGGGCCTGGTCGTCATTGAGGCGGCGAAGCGGGCGCAGGCCGGAGAGGACGGCGCGGCCATCCAGAAGGCCATGAACGAATTGACCCCGCGCGTAGAGGCCAGCTTTGTCATTGAGCGGCTGGACTATCTCTACAAGGGCGGCCGTTGCTCGGCGCTGGCGGCGCTGGGGGCGAATCTGTTGCATCTCAAGCCCTGCATTGAGGTGCGCGGCGGCAAAATGGGCGTGGGAAGGAAGTACCGCGGCCCTTACGAGAGGGTGCTGCGCCAGTATGCGGATGACCGCCTGCATGGCCGCGAAGACATTGTGCGCGAGCGCGCCTTTATCACCTATACCACCTGCCCGGAACCGGCTCTGAACGCCGTGCGCGCGGTTTGCCGGGAGGAAGGGAATTTTGCGGAACTTTTGGAGACGCGGGCTGGTTGTACGATCAGCAACCACTGCGGCCCCAATACGCTGGGCGTGCTTTTTATCCGCAAAGACGCCTGAGAAAGAGGGGTTAGCGGCGATATGGCGGCCGGAGCCGCGAGGAAGCCGCGGGGAACGGGCCGGACGCTTTCCTGCGCCTGAATGCCGGAGCGCTTGTTCGGGGAAAACCGGCAGGCGGCGCGGCGGTTGGCGGGCCTACGGTCCGCGCAAGGGCTGTGCCTTTCCCGTCGATGCGGAAGTTTTCAACTACCGGCAATGCTGGCGAAGGTTTCCCCCTTCTTTCCAGCCGGGTGGAAGGGCGCGTTTTGTCGTGGAAAGAATGTCGGCGCGGTTTGATGTTCGCGCGCCGCAACCGCGGGCGCGGTGTTTGCACGGTTTT
>CAJFUU010000321.1 GCA_904420265.1 uncultured Clostridia bacterium | reverse complement strand
TGGAAACCGTCTCCACAGGCGCGGGCGCGGGAGCCGGCTCGGGCTCGGCAACGGCGCTTGCGCCGGAGGCCAGCTTTTCATTCTCCGCCTGCAGCGACTTGACCTGCTCGGCCAGCGCCATGTTCTCCCGGATGAGGACGCTCAGCTGATCGGAGATTTCGTCGAGAAAATCGTCGACCTCTTCGATATTATAACCGTCCCGTTTCTGCCTGCTGAACTCTTTTTCCTGAATATCCCTGACACTGATCGGCATGTTTTCTCTCCCTTTCGTTGCAATGCGCGATTGTAGTCGAATCGTCCTTTTTCGGTATTCGTCGCGGGGCCATGAAATCCTTCCCCTTGGCGGAAAAGTTGAATTTTCTTCACTTTCCGTACACAAACAGGCGCACGCCCACCCGGCCCTTGCGGGTAACGCCGGCAATTTCGCGCAGGCGGAAGCGCCCCAGGCCGCGCGCAGAAACAAGATCGCCTTCGGCAAGGCGGCTGTCTCCCCGCGTTTCAACGACATGGTTGACCTTGACCAGTTCCGCGCGCACGAGGGATTGCGCCTCCTGGCGGGAAAGGTCGTAGGCAGCGGCCAGCACGGCGTCCAAGCGTTCGGAAGGCACGGTGCGGTAAAAAAGCGTCCCCGCCGGCTGCGGCGGAACAACGTCTTCCCCGCAGGGGGAAACGCGCACCTTCACCCGCCCGCAGCTTTCCAGGTTGCCCAGCACGTAATCCGCCATGTCCGCATGGACAAAGACCAGCGCGCCTTCTGAAAGCAGAGCGATGTCTCCCAGCGTTTCGCGCTCTATGCCCAGCCCCATCAGCGCGCCGAGTATGTCCCGATGGCCGGGAGAACCGTAACGCGCATTCCAGGAAAGCAGAAAGCGGCGAATGGGGAAGCGCAACGCGTCTTCCTCTCCTGCGTAAAAGCCCGCGATGCGGCGTTCTGCGTCGTCATAACCGCCCGCAAAAGCCACCTTGCATCCCGCGGCGTTGGCGGCAGCCCGGCACAGCGTTTCCGCGCTTGGCTCCAGAAAACGCGTGTAGGCGCAATCGCCCGTATGCGCGGCGCGCAGGGCCAGTTCCCGCAGGCGCTTGGATTCAGCGTCCATGCCCGTCAGTACAGGCCAATGGGCAAGCACAGCCGGAAATAGAGCACATACAACAACTCGCTGACGATATTGATGCCGATCATCGAGAACCAGAGGGTAAAGTCGATGGGCCATCCCGTGCGGCGCATCACCCACATCGCCGGCCGGCGGAAGGGACGCACGAACGGATAGATGAACTTGGCCAACAACTCCACCAGGCGATTGTTAAAGCGCAACAGCGTCAAAATCCAGTAGACGAATATGGCAAAGCTGAGAAAACGCAAAAACACCTGCAGCGCGTGAATGACGTCGTACATGCTCATAGATCAAAACCTCCGCTCCACGTCGTAGGTTTCGTTGACCTCCACGGTATTGGGCGCGAGCACATAGGTGCGGTCGGACGCCTTGCGAATGGTGGCGCTCAAAGCAAACACTGCGCCGGAAAGCGTGTCGATGGCGCGCTGGGTGAGTTTGGGGTCGATTTCGTCCAGCGTCAACACCACCACGTTGCCGGCAATGAGGCTGTCGATGACGTCGCAGCAGTCCTCCAGCGTGTTGAGCGAGCACATCAGCGTGCGCTGGCGCTGCACGCGCGGCTGGGCGCGCTGCGCAGTGGGTTCGTAAGAACTGGAGCGGCTCTCACGGGGGGTATAGTCGTAGCCCGTGGACGTGGCGCGCCGCGAGGACGGCGTGGGCACGCGCGTGGAGCCATAGCGGTCCGAACCGTAGCGCGAGCGCTCGTCTTTGACGATGGTGCGCCGGCGGGTATCCTCCGTGCGCGAGCGCTGCTGACGGGGCACATAGGTAGACGGACGGCCGTAGCTGTCGCCGTAACCGTCGTCTGCGGGCGCGCGCTGCGCCGTGTCGTCGTCCACCAGGCCGATAAAATTCAAAAACTTGCTGACGCCGCCCTGCTTGCGAGCCATAGCGATTCCTCCCTATTATATCCTTGCGCCGAATAGCGCCCGCCCGGGGCGCACCATGGTCGCGCCTTCTTCGGCGGCGACGATGCAATCGGCAGACATGCCCATCGACAGTGTGCGCATTTGCGCGCCGGGGATGGCCTGCTCGCGCAGGCGATCGAACCACGCGCGCATGCGGCGGAAGTACGGCCGCACTTCCTCGGGGTCGGAAACCAGGGGCATAATGGCCATCAGGCCCTCCACGCGCACGCCCTGCCGAGAGGCGGCTTCGCACACGAAAGATTCCAGGTCTTCTTCCAGAACGCCCGCCTTCTGCGCCTCCCGGGCGATATTGACCTGTACCAGCACCGGCATGGGGGTTCCCAGCGCCTGGGCGCGGCGGTCGATCTCGTAGAGAAGTTCGCGGCGGTCGAGCGATTGAATCATGGTCACAAGCGGCAAAACCTGCTTGACTTTGTTCAGTTGCAGGCGGCCGATCATGTGCCGCGCAAAGCCGGGGTTGAGGCTGTCGGCCTTGGCGGCGAGTTCCTGTACGCGGTTTTCGCCGATAACGCACACGCCCAGGTCGTAGGCGAGGTTGATGGTTTCTACGGCCACTGTTTTGGTCACGGCGCAGATTTCCACCCGGCCCCACCGGGCCGAAGCCTCGTCCAGGCGCGCGCGCATTTCGCGCAGATTTTTTTCCAGCAATTCCCGTTCCATAGCGTTCCCCTATTTGATAAGCACTGTCTGGCCGACCAGCAGCGCGCCGTCGGTCAGCGGCCGGATCAGCGCGTTGGCGCCGTCGTTGGCGAGCACCTCCACGGGTACGAACGTGCCGCCGGGTACGTCGTAAAGCCATACGCCCACCTGGCCGTTCTGTTCGTAAAGCGCCTGTGAAGTCACCGACAGGCCGGTGAGATTGCTGCTGAGCATCACACGGCCGCTGCGCTGGTAAAGCAGCGCCCCGATGGGGTCTTCAACAAGGAATACGGCCAGCACTTCATCGTCGATTTTCTGTACGCGCGTCACCGTTGCAGTATAAACGGTATCTTCGAAACCTACGAAGCGGAGGTAATACCCCTGATCCAACACGGGATTCCAGGTTCTGCCGTCGGTCAGGATGGCGACGTACCACTCGTTCTGGTCCACAAGGCGGTAGATGTCCGTCAGGCGCGAATCCGCGTTTCCCAGCGTGCCGCCGGCGATGACCGTGCGCACGTCCGCGGGGGTGAGGGCGTCCAGCGTATCGGGTGTGAGCGCGCTTTCATAGCCGTCGGTGTAGAAGGAAATCACGGCTTCGCGGTCGGCGGTGGCTTCCGTGCGCCAGGAGGAGATGGAGTTCAGACGCGTGCTTTCCTCCTGATAGAGGCGGTTGAGGTTGAGGTCCTCGCGACGGTTGGCGCGCATGTACTCCTGGCGGTTGACCATGGCGGCCTCGAGTTGGCGCGTGAGGGAAAGCAGGTTGCCAGTGGTCTGGTGCGTCACCAGCGCCTTGAGTTCCAGCGCCTGCATTTCCACAATGCGGTCCAGGCGCTC
>CAJFUU010000320.1 GCA_904420265.1 uncultured Clostridia bacterium | reverse complement strand
GCATCCCGATAAAACGTTCCATTCTGCACGGAAGCACGGCATTAAGGCGCGGGCTCCTCAAAATCGGATGCCCCGACGTCCCGGAATGTTCCTTCCATGCCAGGCTGGAAGGCGCAAAAGCGCCATTCGGCGTTGCAGAATAGGCTTGCCGCTTGCAAAGAGCGCGGACGGCCTGACATTCTGGAATATTTTGATAAAGGCTTTCTGAACTTTAAAACTTCGTCCGCGGAAAGCACTGCCCGGCGAATTCTTTATCCCTTTCATTTCGTCCTCAGGAGCGCGACCGGCTTCTTGCAAAGGTCCGTCGCACTGCTGAGGGCGTTTTTCGGCCTTGATCTGCGCGCCGATTCGCCGGACGATCCGCTGTTTCTCTTCCGCGCCAGTCCTCCGCCTCTTCTCTGTCTCTCCCTGTGCGGCCGCTGGCAGGCCGTCCGCCGTTTTTGCCGGCGTTTATTCCGTTTTGTTCCGCTGGCAATGATGCGTTTGTTCCGCATGCCTTGGTGGCGCGTCCTATAAAACGAGCGTTTGCCGCCTTTGGCGCCGTTTGTCCAGGGCCTTGCGCAGGCGTTCTTCCAAAGCGCCGGGCGCGCCGCATGCCACCCTTGCCTTATGGCCCGCTTTTCAGCTTGTCCCATATTGTCTCCGCCGCCCTTTGCGTTTGCGCAAATGCTACAATTCGCCGCTTTCAGGGCGCCGCGCCATCCTCTTTGCGGGCTGACGCTTCCATCGCCGGGCCTGTCACAATTCAAGGCCAACGTCATATTATTACAAATTTGTTTCAAATTTCATGCATATCGTCGCCTTTTGCAACCTTTTTCTCCATTTTCACATCCAAAAGAAGCAATATGGTCCTATAAAAACAGTCCAGGAGGGAAATATTTCAAAAATGTTTCAGAGTATCTCAAAACTTCTGCCCGCGCCTCTGCGTCCGGATTTTTGTCGGATTATGACGAATATGATTTTATTTAGGCACTTTCTTACAACGGTTGCATAACTTCTCGACAACGGATATAATATATAGTACAAAAACCGTGTACAAATGTGATTTCTGAGGTGAGATTATGTCGATGTACCCGCTGATCCTGATCTGCGATGACGACCCTGTGGTGCATGAGTCTCTGGGCCTGTACCTTGGCTCCGAAGGGTACGAACATCAGTCCGCATACGACGGGCAGCAGGCGCTCGAGATGGTCGAAAGCCTGCATCCGGATATGGTGGTTCTGGATTTGATGATGCCGCGCATGTCTGGCATAGATGTGTGCCGCACCATCCGGCAGACCAGTTCCATCCCCATCATCATGCTCACGGCCAAGGGCGAGGAAATCGACCGCATACTGGGCCTGGAGCTGGGCGCGGACGACTATATCGTCAAGCCCTTCAGTCCCCGCGAAGTGTTGGCGCGCATCAAGGCGGTGCTCAGGCGCTTCTCGGAAAAGTCCACGGATGAGGACAGTTCCATCATCCGCCTGCCGCAGCTGGAAATCAGTCTGGAGAACTATCAGGTAAAGGCTGCGGGCAAAGTAATTCCCTGCACGCCCAAGGAAGTAGAGATTTTGCACATGCTCTGCTCCAACGTAGGCCAGGTGTTCTCACGCGAACAAATCCTCTCGCGCGTATGGGGGTACGACTACTTTGGCGACACGCGCACCGTGGACGCGCACATCAAGCGCATCCGCCAGAAGCTGCCCCAGGAAAACGTGCCCTGGGTGCTCAAAACGGTGTACGGCGTAGGTTACCGCTTTGAGGTCAACGCATGAAAAAGAACAGCTCGCTCATCAGGCGCGCAATCGTGTTTACGGCGGCCACTGTTTCGACGGTGGTCGTCGTGGCGCTGCTTGCGTATCTGCTGGCGTTTTCGCATCAGGATGGGGCAATGTCGTTCATCTGGCCGCTGCTCATTGGCCTGGGCGCGGGGCTGATCGCCTTTTATCCGCTGCTGACGCTGCTGATTGCGCCGGTGGCGACGCACATCGGCCGCCTGCGCGACGTGGCCGTGGCCGTAGCCCGGGGCGATCTGGACGAGCGCGCCGACGAGCGCGCCCCCGGTGAATTGGGCGAATTGGGCAAGGCGCTGAACAACCTTTCCTATCAGCTTTCGCGCAACATGTATCTGCTCATCATTGAGCGCAACCGCCTAAAGCAGATGCTCAACGGCCTTTCCGAAGGCATTGTGGCCGTAAACGCCAAAGGCCGCGTCACGCACCATAATCCTGCGCTGGACCGCATGTTCGCCGGCTTTGCCCGCGAGAAAAACGCGCGCGACGAACGGCTGAAGATTATCCCGGACCGCGGTATCTGGGCGGATTTCGATCGCGTGGTATCCGACGGCAAGGTCGTCACGCGCAACCTGGAACTTCCCGAACGCGTGCTGCGCGTGGTCATCTCTCCGCTGGTGGATGAAATCGGCACCACGGCGGGCGCAGTGGGGCTGTTTTCGGACATCACGCAGCTTGAACGCCTGGAGCGCACCCGGCGCGACTATGTAGCCAACGTCTCCCACGAAATGCGCACGCCGTTGACCGCCATGCGCGCCCTCATCGAGCCGCTCAAAGAGGGCATGGTCACCACCGACGAGGCCCGCATGCGCTATTACGACATCATCCTGCGCGAAATTATGCGCCTGTCCCGCCTCATTAACGACCTGATGGAACTTTCGCGCCTGCAAAGCGGCACGCTGGCCATCCGCACCGAGCGCATGAAGCTGGGGGAACTGGTGGACGACGTGTGCGAGCGCTACCGCTCCATCGCCGAAGACCACGACATCTCCTTCCACGAAGAAACCGATTTTTCCAAGGTGCCCGCCGTAGTCGCCAACGCCGACCGCGTGGAGCAACTTTTGGTCATCCTGCTGGACAACGCCATCAAATACACGCCCGAAGGCGGCACGGTCTCTCTGGCCGCCACCTGGGACGAGGCGCGCGTGACGCTGATTGTCAAAGATACCGGCATCGGCATCGCCCAGGAAGACCTTCCCTACGTGTTCGACCGCTTCTACAAGGTGGACAAGGCGCACAGCGGCATGGGCAGCGGCCTGGGGCTCTCCATCGCCAAAGAGCTGCTTAAGTGGATGGGCGAGGATATATGGGTCAAAAGCGAAGTTGGCAAGGGCAGCCAGTTCGGCTTTACCCTGCGCCGCGATGCGGCGGCCTGACGCCCCTTTCCGGCCGCGCCGTCCGGGGCAGGTCGCCCTGCTGAAGCCGCGCCGCTGGTCAAAAATACGGACAGGCCAGGAAATCGTTTCCGGCAAGGCGGCGGTTTTGCCGGTTTGCGGAATTGTCAAAACGGTCGTTGCGCAAAGGCTGCAGGCCCCAGGGCTTGCGGCCTTTGCGGTTGTATTGCCATTTTTGCCCCTTATCGAACGGAAAAATATCCGCCCTGCAATCCGTCTGAGCCTGCGCGGAAAATCCGGCAAATTGTGAAAATGGCGGCGGCGCGGGATCTTGCTTTCCCGTTCACGCAGGCCATTGAACTTTTTCGGCGGTTCGCCTCCCGGTTGGTGTACAACGGACGAAATTTCCACCCATCGTCCCAAAGAAGAGGCTTTCGCATCTTTGAAGGTCTCCGAAGAAGGCAGAGAACCGGCGCGGGCAAACGCTCCGCCTTCCCCCTGCCGCGATTCGTTTGAACTTTTCAGCTCAAAACGCAAACACGGCCGCCGGCCAGACCGGTGATTTGACAAAGCCCTATAATATGGGCATGGCGCCGGCAACGCTCACGCGCTCTGCATGTCCGCCCGTCTTCTTTGCATTGGCTTTTGTCCAAGCGCCTCCTTTGTTGCCGGGAAAGACTTTGACGGTTTTGCGCCTCGCTATAAACTCTCCGAAACCTTAGCTTCTGGGGGATGGGGCCCGTTGCGCAGCGAACGCGAAAGGCGAATACTTGTCTCAGCTTGTCAGAAAAGTATTTTTGACAAGCTGTCGGACGGGGAAGCAAATTCCCCCGCCAGGCGCCTCGGCTTAAATTTTCAATTTGAACCATGGCTGTTTAGTCTTTGGCGAAGCCGCAGAATCTGCATGATTCTGCGCCGCCGACCACCCTCTCCAATTTTTGCCCGCGCCGCTGCGTGGCACAAGCAAAAATTACAGGGAAACGTTTTAAAGCATGAAAGGGCTTCGGACATCCCACGCTCCCATGGTTTTTGACAGCCTGCGGCAAACGCTTGCTCTTCAAAAGATATCCCCGCTCCCGCCGCACGTGCCTCCGGCTTTCTGCCTGCATTGAAAGACTTTGGAGCATGTCGGGAAGCAGCCATCGCTTCTTCTTTGCGTGCTTTTGCGTCCAGGCGCATACTTTTCTGCCGCCTGCGCTCCGCATTGGAAAAATTTTCTCATGCGCCATCGGCGGGCGTTTGGCCATACCCCCCTGCGCAACATTTCAATTCTCCGCCGGATTTTTGAAACCGTTCCAAATATTTCACGCAAATTTTATGAACCTATCCGCCGCCTTTTCGCGTCTAACATATGCATTCACAAACAGAGAATGCAAGCGACGAAAATGGGGTGTTATTCTATGAAAAGAAAACTGCTCGCCGCGCTGCTGGCCGCCCTGCTCCTTTTGTCGGG
>CAJFUU010000319.1 GCA_904420265.1 uncultured Clostridia bacterium | reverse complement strand
GAAGGCACGCCGGACGTGCTGCTCATGGCCAGCGGCTCCGAAGTGGAGCAGTGCATGGGCGCGCAGGAGCTGCTCAAGGCCGAAGGCATCAAGGCGCGCGTGATTTCCATGCCGTCCTTTGAGCTATTCGAGGCCCAGTCCGACGAATACAAGGAAAGCGTCATGCCCAAGGCCGTGCGCGCGCGCGTGGCTGTGGAGGCTGCCGCTACATTCGGCTGGCACAAGTACGTGGGCCTGGACGGCGCGGTGATTGGTCTGGATCACTTCGGCGCTTCCGCACCCTATAAGATTCTCTTCCAGGAATACGGCTTCACCGCCGAAAACGTGGCCGCGACCGCCAAGAAGGTCATCGGCTAAAAACATCGTCGGGCGGGGCGGCAACAGCTTCCCCGCCTGTCCAGGACGCGCCGCATCGCAGCGGCGCGTCTGTTTGTCAAAAATTCTTTTTTGCCAGGCTGGAGAACAGGGGAGCATCTCTCCTGCCAGGCGCCACGTCTCAAATCTTCAGTTTGAGTCCAGTGTCGCCTTTGGCGAAACCGCAGAATCCTGCAGATTCCGCGCCTCCGGCCGCCCCTACCGGTTTCCGCTGAAATCCTGCGGATTTCCGGGCGCGAAAACTGCAAGGAAACGACTTTTACTCTGGAAGACAGGATTTCCCGCCGCAAAAATCTCCCGCCCCCCCGGCGTATATGCCGCAGGGAACGATCAAAGTGCGAAGGGGCTTCTACCCTCTCGCGCTCTTTCGTGGTTTTTGACAGGCTGATGCGCCGCTGCGATGCGGCGCATTTTTAATGCCGGGGCTGCCGCCCTTCCACGCTCCATGCCGGTTTCGGCGCAGGTAGAGTGGGCGGGCATCCCCTCCGCGCCCGTACATTTCCCTCCCCCTTGCCGCCAAACGGACCGCACACTGTAACGATTGCGCCAATTTGCAAAATGCCTCCAGTCCGGCATACCCAAATTCAGGCCGCGCCGTCAATGGAAATACAATGGAACAGGGAAAAATCGCGGAGAGGGTCAGAAGATGGAAAACGGCAACGCCGCCGCAATATGGCGAACACAGCAAGCGCGGCGATGAGCCCCCGTGCCATTGGAGACAGGAAGCTGGGGCAGAATTGCCCAAACTCTGGCCGTACATCCACGAGGCTTCCTCAACCGGTCTTACGCGTCCCTTCGCACAAAGCGCAGGCCTCTTGCAGGGCCGGCGCTCCAGGAAGTTGGCAAGGTCAACAGTTTGCCAGCGCGATGGAAAAGCCTGCAAGACAAGGCGCTTGCAGGCGATGAATCTTATATGGGCGTAAGCAACCGCGGGCTACAAGCGCCACTGGCAAGGAACCTTCTCCACCTGGCGAAATTTGTCCCCCTTGCGGCGGCATTTAACATTTCCGCAAGGCCTGGCAAGCGCGCCGAGGAGCCTTCGCCGCTTGGCGAAATTTATCCCCTTGCGACCGCATTTGGCAATCCCACATGGCTTGGCAAGCGCGCCGAGAAATCTTCGTCTCCTGGCAAAGTTTGTCCCCTTGCGACTGCATTTGAGATTTCCGTGGGCGTGGCAAGTACACCGCAGAATTCCCCACCGCTTGGCGAAATTTATCGCCTTGCGACTGCATTTGGCAATCCCACATGACTTGGCAAATTCGCCGAGAAACCTCCGCCACCTGGCGAAATTTGTCGCTTGACGGCCGCATTTGACACCCCCACAGGGCGTGGCAAATTCGCCGAGGGACCTTCGCCGCTTGGCGAAATTTGTCCCCTTGCAGCTGCATTTGACAGCTCCACAGGGCTTGGCAAGCGCCCCGAAGAACCCCCGCCATCTGGCGAAGGTTGTCCCCTTGCGACTGCATTTGACATTTCCGCAACACTTGGCAAATTCGCCGCAGCAAGCAAAACTGCTTCTGTTTTATCCGGGCAATATTTGGGTTTGCGGGCCCTGTCTGCGCTCTGACGCGCCGGTCTCTTGCGGGGTCGGCGCTTTGCAAAACGCGTTCGCGCTCGCTTTCAGCGCTTGCTCGCCGAAAAGGCGGCCGCTTCCCGAATCCACTCCATCAGTTCCCCGTCAATTTCCTCCGCCCGGCCAACGACGACGTGATACGTCCATCGCCCGGGATAGGGCTCCGTGGCGACCTCTATGCGCGGCGCTTCCACCCTGCGCGCCAGGCCGAACGTAACCACAATACAGGGGTTTGGGCACTCTGCGCGCCTGCGCACCCGGGCAAAGGAAACGCAGGCGAATATATGACGGTTTACAAAAGAAATCTGCGTCTTTTGTACCTTGACCGTCGCTTGGGGAACCTCGGCAAACACGCGCTGTTCGAACGCCTCATACAACGGCAAGGCGTCCATGCGCCCGTCGAAGAAAAAGAGCGTATCCTGATTCATACCTTCCTCCCGAATCCAAACGCTTTTCCATACATGCCGGGAAAAGCGCCTGCACGCTTCCCGCCCTCATGCGCACATTTACAGTTTGGACGCTGCCCCTGGCAAAAAGTTCCCCATGAGGCGCAAAACGCAGACGGCCGCGGCGTCTGTTTCGCCCCTCACAAATCCATCGCCGCTTTATTGCGCCGCCTGAAACACCCTTTTCCCTCCCAGCGCGCAGAAAAAGCGCGCCGCACCGGCAGATGCGCGCGCTTTCTGTCCCGCGCCGCAAACGTGGCGCGGCGGCGTCCTAGCTGTGCGTGTACAGCTGTTTATAGGGATTGGCCGTGTTTGGCAGAAGGATTTGGAACGGGTCGGCAAGTATCGCTTCCGCGTCGCCGCCAAACTGCGCGCACCAGGCCCGCACATCGTCGGCGATGGCGGCCATTTCCGCCTCGTCCGCGCGGCGCATCATCACCTGCGGGGGAAGCTGCGGCGGCATGGCCTGCGTGCGCAAATAGATGGCCCCGCCATGCATGCCGGTACCGGTGAAGTTGCTCACCACCGGCTGGCCCTCGAACCCCAGACCCAATACGACAATGCGCCCGCCGGCTTGGTATTCGCCCAGGAAGCTGCCGGCGCAACCGCCAATGACCAGCACGGGCACGCGCTCCATATACGCCTTCATGTGGATGCCGACGCGATAGCCCGCCGAATCGCGAATCAGTATGCGTCCACCGCGCATGCCATAGCCCACCGCGTCGCCGGCGGAGCCATGCACCACGATTTCGCCGGCGTTCATGGTGTCGCCCATGGCGTCCTGCGCGTTGCCATACACGGTCAGGCGCGCGCCGTCCAGATATGCGCCCAACCCGTTGCCGGGCACGCCGTGAATGACGATGTGTTTTTTGTCCAGACCGTCGCCGATGTAGCGCTGGCCGAGGCAGTTTTCAATGGTGATCTCCTCGTCCGCACAGGCGCGCACAGCCCTGTTCAAAGCCTGAAAATCCATGCCTTTGGCGTCGATGGTCATTGCGGAAGCCCTCCCATCCGCCGCACGCGCTCGCTGCGCGAAAACGCCATGAGCTGCGGCTTTTCAAAAATG
>CAJFUU010000318.1 GCA_904420265.1 uncultured Clostridia bacterium | reverse complement strand
CCTCGGTGAGCTGCATCTACGGCCTGGGCGACCCGGAGGAATACGAAAGCCTGTCCGTCTCCCTGCGCGAAGGCATGGAAATCGACCGCGACGAGCTTTTACGCCGTCTGGTGGAAATCCAATATGAGCGCAACGACTTTGAACAGGAGCGCGGCTCCTTCCGCGTGCGCGGCGACGTGGTGGAAATCATCCCCGCTGCCTCGAATGAAAAGGCCCTGCGCATTGAGCTGTTTGGCGACGAAATCGAGCGCATCGCCGAGGTGGAAATCGTTTCCGGCCATGTGCTGCGCTACCTTGCGCATGTGATGATCTTTCCCGCCTCGCACTACGCCACCTCACGGGACAAGCTGGAAAGGTGCATTGAAAATATCGAAAATGACCTTGCCGCCCGCCTGGAGGAATTCAAAGCCGAGGGCAAGCTGCTCGAAGCACAGCGGCTGGAACAGCGCACGCGCTATGATATAGAAATGCTGCGCGAAATCGGCTACTGCACCGGTATTGAAAACTATTCCCGCTACTTCGACGGCCGCGCCCCCGGGGAAGCGCCGTTTACGCTGCTGGATTACTTTCCCAAGGACTTTATCCTCTTTATCGACGAATCGCACGCCACCATTCCGCAAATCCGCGCCATGTACAACGGCGACGCGGCGCGCAAACGCTCGCTGGTGGATTACGGTTTCCGCCTGCCGGCGGCGTTTGACAACCGGCCTCTCAAGTTCCACGAATTTGAGCAACGCGTCAATCAGGCCATATATGTCTCCGCCACGCCCGGCCCCTACGAAATGGAGCATGCCTCGCAGGTGGTGGAGCAGATTATCCGCCCCACCGGCCTGATCGACCCGGAGATCATCGTGCGCCCGGCCACCAACCAGGTGGACGACCTGCTGGGCGAGATTCGCAAGGTGGCCGAAGCGGGCGGCCGCGTATTGGTGACCACGCTCACCAAACGCATGGCTGAGAGCCTTACCAGCTATCTGCGCGAGTTGGAAGTGCGCGTGGAATACCTGCATTCGGATGTGGAAACGCTGGAGCGCATCAAACTGATCCGCTCTTTGCGCCTGGGCGAATACGACGTGTTGGTGGGCATCAACCTTCTGCGCGAGGGCCTCGATTTGCCGGAAGTATCGCTGGTGGCCATTCTGGACGCGGATAAGGAGGGCTTTCTGCGCTCGGAAACCTCGCTGATTCAGACCATAGGCCGTGCGGCGCGCAATGTGGATGGGCGCGTCATTATGTACGCGGACGACCTGACCGACTCGATGATGCGCGCCATCCAGGAGACGAACCGCCGCCGCGCCATCCAGCAGGCTTACAATGAAGAACACGGCATCACGCCGCAGACGGTGCGCTCCGCCGTGCGCGAACTCATGGAAATTTCCCGAACGCCAGACAAGGGCGGCGCGGGCGGCATGAGCGAGGAGGAGCGCCTCATGGCCATCGACCGGCTGGAGGAGCAGATGCTCGCCGCCGCCGGCAATCTCGATTTTGAGAAGGCCGCCAAGCTGCGCGACCAGATGCTGGCCCTGCGCGGCGAAAAGCCGCAGGCCACCAACGAAAAATCCCGTTTGACGCGCAGGAGGCGCAAGAAATGAGAAACGACAGGATTATCGTGCGCGGGGCGCGCGAACACAATTTGAAAAATGTCAGCGTGGAACTGCCGCGCGACAGCCTCATTGTCATGACCGGCCTGTCCGGTTCCGGCAAGAGTTCACTGGCCTTTGACACCATTTATGCCGAGGGGCAACGGCGCTATGTGGAGTCGCTTTCCTCCTACGCCCGCCAATTTTTGGGTCAGATGGAAAAGCCGGACGTGGACTCCATCGACGGTTTATCGCCCGCCATCTCCATCGACCAGAAAACGACATCCAAAAATCCGCGCTCTACGGTGGGCACGGTCACGGAAATCCACGATTACCTGCGCCTGATGTACGCGCGCGCGGGCGTTCCGCATTGCCCCGTGTGCGGCAAGGAAATTCGCCAGCAGACGGTCGATCAGATCGTCGATCAGGTGCTTACGCTTCCGGAGCGCACGCGCATACAGATTATGGCCCCGGTGGTGCGCGCCCGCAAGGGCGAATACGTCAAACTCTTTGAGGATATGGGCAAGCAGGGCTTCGTGCGCATGCGCGTGGATGGGGAGATTTACGAAATTTCCGATCCGCCCAAATTGGCAAAGACCAAGAAACATACGTTGGAAGTCGTTGTGGACCGCCTGTCGGTGCGCCCGGACATCCAGCAACGCCTGACGGATTCCCTGGAAACGGCCATGAAGCTGGCCGGCGGTCTGGTGATTGTCAGCGTCGTGGATGGGGAGGACATGCTCTTCTCCCAGAACTACGCCTGTCCGGATTGCAATATTTCCATCGAGGAATTGACCCCGCGGATGTTCTCCTTCAACAATCCCTACGGCGCCTGCCCGACCTGTTCCGGTCTGGGCGTGCTTTTGAAGATGGACCCCAATATGGTCATCCCCGACCGCAGCAAGTCGCTTGCGCAGGGGGCGATTCAGGTAACGGGCTGGAACAGCGCCGAACCGGATTCCATGGCGCAGATGTATTTGAAAGGTCTGGCCGACAAATACGGTTTTTCGCTGGACACGCCTGTGTGCGAACTTTCCGACGATGTAATCGACAAATTGCTCTATGGCACCCGCGGCGAGAAAATTCACCTGGAATATAAGCGCGAAGACGGCGGCGGGTCGTTCAACGCCCCCTTTGAAGGCATTGTCACCAACCTCGAACGCCGCTATCGCGAGACGCATTCCGACGCCATGAAACAGGCCTACGAGGCTTACATGGCGCATGTGCCCTGCCCGGAGTGCGGCGGCAAGCGCTTGAAGCGCGAGGCGCTGGCGGTTACGGTGGGCGGCAAGTCCATCGCCGAGGTTTCGGATATGTCGATTTTGCAGGCGCGGGATTTCTTTGCCAACGTGGAACTCACAGAGCGCCAGCGCGTCATTGCCCGGCAGATTTTGAAGGAGATTGATTCGCGGCTGCGCTTCCTGGCCGACGTGGGCCTGGACTACCTGACCCTTTCGCGCAGCGCCGGAACGCTTTCGGGCGGCGAGGCGCAGCGCATCCGCATGGCCACGCAGATCGGCTCTTCGCTGATGGGGGTGCTCTACATCCTCGACGAGCCGTCCATCGGCTTGCACCAGCGCGACAATGCCCGGTTGCTCAAGACGCTTCAAAACCTGCGCGATTTGGGCAATACGCTCATAGTTGTCGAACATGACGAAGAAACCATGCTTGCCAGCGATTATATCGTGGATGTCGGCCCCGGCGCGGGCGTACACGGCGGGGAGATCGTCGCCTGCGGCTCGCCGCAGGAGATTATGGACAGCCCGCGCTCCATTACCGGCGCGTATCTTTCCGGCCGCCGCAAAGTGCCTGTGCCCGCCCGGCGGCGCGTGCCCACCGGGTATATTACTGTG
>CAJFUU010000317.1 GCA_904420265.1 uncultured Clostridia bacterium | reverse complement strand
GGCACGCTGGCCTTCGTAGGCGACGGCATCAACGACGCGCCGGTGCTCTCCCGCGCCGACGTGGGCGTGGCCATGGGCGGCATGGGGTCGGATGCAGCCATCGAGGCCGCCGACGTGGTGTTCATGGACGATAAGCCCTCCAAACTGGCCGACGCCATCCGCATTGCCCGCAAAACCTGCGCCATCGTGCGGCAGAACGTGGTCTTCGCCCTGGCGGTGAAGCTGCTGGTGATGGTATTGGGCGCATTCGGCGTAGCCAACATGTGGGAGGCCGTATTCGCAGACGTGGGCGTTTCGGTCATCGCCATCCTCAACGCCATGCGCGCCCTGCGCGCTCCGAAATAGACGTCCGGCATCGGGGATACCAGCGGGGGCGGCGGAAGAACTATCCGCCGCCCTGAATGTATTGACGCCGTCGCCGGTTCGGTACGCAGGCTTCCTGGCGACGGTCAAAGCGGCGCTTTCTCCACCGGCGCATGCATTCCCCGACGCCGCGTCAAAAGAACTCCCTGTCGCCCCGGGTTGGGCGCGCCGGCACGCGCTTTTACGCGGCGGTCTTCGGCCTGAAAAGTCTGCAAAACGGAAGCCAAACTTATAAGCCGCAAGATTTTCCATATGCGGCCACGCTCCTTTCCAGCGGCAGGCGCTCAAAACGGCTTTTCTGCCGTTGTCAAGCATGCATATTCCTCGCCCATTCGTTATAAAAAACGAATGGGATTTTGTATAATTCATGCATAATACGTTACTTGACATATCTTTCCACACATGCTATAATTTTTTACAGTGACAGAACAAATTCTTTCAATTCCCAAACTGAAAGCTTATCCTGAATAAAGGAGCGTGGAGCGGGTGGTTCAGGAACATGTACCCCTGCTGGAAATGCGGGGAATCACCAAGACCTTTCCCGGCGTCAAGGCGCTCAACAATGTCAACCTGACGGTGGAAGCCGGCAAGGTGCTGGCGCTGGTTGGCGAAAACGGCGCGGGAAAGTCTACGCTGATGAAAATTCTCTCCGGCATTTACAAGCGCGACGCGGGCGAAATACGCATTGAGGGCAACCCTGTGGAGATCGACGGGCCGCTTTCCTCGCGGGCGCTGGGCATCAGCATCATCTATCAGGAACTGAGCGTCCTGAACAACATGGACATTGCGGAAAACATCTTCGTGGGCCGGGAAATGCGCAAAAACGGTCTGGTCGATCACCGCCGCCAACATGCCGAAGCCCAAAAACTGCTTGAGCATGTGGGCCTGGAGATGGATACCCATACAAAGGTCAAAACGCTTTCCACCGCGCAAAAACAGATGGTGGAAGTCGCCAAGGCGCTTTCTTACAATGCAAAACTCATCATCATGGACGAGCCCACCTCCTCGCTGACCGACACGGAGACGGCCATGCTCATGGACATCATCCGCCGGTTGCGCGACGAGGGCGTGGCCATCGTCTATATTTCGCACCGCATGAACGAAATTTTTGAAATTTCCGACGAGATTGCGGTCATGCGCGACGGCGAAATGATGGACAAGATGGTTACAAGCCAGGTCACCGAGGGCGAGGTCATCGCCGCCATGGTCGGCAGGGATGTGAAAAACCTCTTTGTGAAGGAAGCGGCGCAGATTGGCGAAACGGTGCTGGAAGTAAAAAACCTTTCCACAAAGAATTTCCTCAAAGACATCAATTTTACCGTGCGGGCGGGCGAAATCGTCGGCTTTGCCGGCCTGGTCGGAGCAGGGCGCAGCGAAGTTATGCGCGCCGTGTTCGGCATTGACCGGCGCGAGTCGGGCGAAATTTACGTGCGCGGCCAAAAAGTCACCATCCGCAACACGGTGGACGCGCTGCGTTGCGGCATGGGCTTTGTGCCTGAAGACCGCAAGGAGCAGGCGCTGATTCTGCAAATGAGCGTGGAACGCAATACGTCGCTGGCGGCGTTGAAAAGCATTTCCAAAAACTGGTTTATCCGCCCCGCGCAGGAAAAGGCGCTTGCGGAAGAGTATGTGCAGAAACTGAAGGTCAAAACCCCTTCTCTGGCGCAGAAAGTTCTCAATCTCTCCGGCGGAAACCAGCAAAAGGTGGTCATCGCCAAGTGGATGGCGACGCACCCGGCTATTCTTATCCTTGACGAGCCTACGCGCGGCATCGACGTGGGCGCGAAAAAGGAAATTCACGCGCTGATGTCGCGCATGGCCCAGGAGGGCGTGGCGATTATCATGATCTCCTCGGAGTTGCCCGAGGTGTTGGGCATGGCCGACCGCATCTACGTCATGCACGAAGGCAGGCTCAAAGGTCAGATCAAGCGCGAGGATGCCAGCCAGGAAATCATCATGAAAATGGCCATTTCCTAAAGGGAGGAAAGCGCAATGCAGGATACAAAGCGGCGTTTCAAAATTTTCAGCGGCTCCAACGCCTCTACGTGGACAATATTGCTTATTTTTGTCATTATGTGCGTGACGCTGTCCATCGTCAAGCCGGCGTTTACGGATTTCACCAACCTGATGAACACGGCGCGCGCCTTCTCGGCCTATGCCATTGCGGGCCTGGGGGTG
Source organism: uncultured Clostridia bacterium (assembly GCA_904420265.1). Classification (GTDB taxonomy): domain Bacteria; phylum Bacillota; class Clostridia; order Christensenellales; family Aristaeellaceae; genus Pullichristensenella. The sequence continues at coordinate 2,392 of CAJFUU010000317.1, read as the reverse complement.
TCGATGGTCATTATGATTGGCGGCATAGACATTTCCATCTGCGCCATTTACGGCCTGGCGGGCGTGGTGGCGGCGCTGGCCATCAAGGGCGGCGTGCCCACCATCTGGGCAATGCTGCTGGGCTTCCTGGCCGGCGGCGCGTGCGGCGTGTTCAACGGCCTTCTGGTGGTTTACTGCAAGTTGCCGCCCTACATTGCCACGCTGGGCACCCAGCAAATCTTCCGCGGCATTTGCTACATCACCACCCGCGGCTACCCCATTTCCGGCCTGGGCGAAGATTTCCTCTGGATCGGCCAGGGGTACCTGTTCAACGTGCCCATTGCCATTTACGCCATGGTGATCATCATTGTGCTGTTCGCCATCTTCCGCAATAAAACCACCACGGGCCGCCGTATTTTCGCCATGGGCGGCAACGAAGAGGCCACGCGCATTTCCGGCATCAACACCAACCGGCTGAAGATTCTGTGCTTCGTTCTCAGCGGCGTAACGGCGGGCTTCGCCGGGATTATGAACGCCTCCAAACTGGGCGTGTCTCAGCCCACGGCTGGCTCCGGCTTTGAAATGGACGCCATCGCTTCGGTGGTTATCGGCGGCGCGTCGCTCTCCGGCGGCGAGGGCACGGTTATCGGTACGGTCATTGGCGCGGCCATCATCGGCGTTTTGCGCAACGCGCTTGTGCTTTTAAGCGTAGACAGCTATTTCCAAACGCTGATTATCGGCACGGTGATCATCGTGGCCGTGTCTATCGACCAGATTCGCAAATCCCGGCAATAGACGTCCCCTGGGCATAACCGGCATGCGCCGGAAAAATTAAAAACAGGAGGGTATCCAAACATGAAGAAACTCCTCAGCATTCTCTTGGCCGCCCTGTTGGCGCTTTCGCTTGGCGCCGCCATGGCTGAAGAGGACATCACCATCGCCGTAATCGGCCAGCAACTTGGCAACGTGGTGTTCCTGCCCGCCGAAGAGGGCATGAACCAGGCCGGCGCCGATCTGGGCGTGAACGTCGAATGGCAGACGCCGCTGCGCGCGGAGGCTGAACTGCAAAACGAAATCATGCTCAACCTCATCTCTCGCGGCGACGTGGACGGCATTGCCATTTCCTGCACCACCGGCGACGCTTTGATGGCCTCCATCAACGCCGCTCTGGACGCGGGCATCCAGGTTGTGTGTTACGATGTAGACTCGCCCAACTCCAACCGCGAATACTATATCGGCACCGAAAACTACAAGGCCGGTTATACCTGCGGCGAGTACATGATTGACCTGTATGCGGATTCCGGTCTGGAAGAAGTGCGCGTGGCCATCCTCGCCGGCATCCCCGGCGCGGACGACATTGAAGCGCGCATTCGCGGCTTTGAAGACGCCATTGCCGGCACCAACATCCGCACCGTCTATACCTTCGCCTGCAACGACAATGTGGACGAGGCCATCGAAGGCGTGGAGGCTTACAGCCGCGCCAATGCCGATGAATTCGACGCCTGGTTCATGGCCGGCGGCTGGCCCTTCACCGTGGACGTAACCGCTATGCCCAACACCACCGAGTGGAAGCTGGCCGATGAAAACCACAAAATCATCACCATAGACATCTTCCCGGATACCACCCCGGCCTTCTTTGAAGAGGGCGTGCTCGACATCGCCGTCGGCCAGAACTTCTACAACATGGGTTATCAGAGTGTAGAAACCCTGGTCAAACTCATCAAGGGCGAGGAAGTGGAAGCCGAATATGACGAGGGAATCGGCGCCCTGTTCATCAACACCGGCGTGCAGATTGCCACGGCTGAAAACTATAAGGAAGTAATCGGCGAATAAGCCTGCACAGGCATGGCGGGCGGGGAATTTCTCCCTGCCCGCCTCTTTTTGCGCCTTCCCCCGCCTGTCAAAGCATCGCATCGGTCTCCCCTGCAAGGCCGCGCAGAAGCCTTCCCGATATTTTTGCGCAGTTCTTGTGAGCGCTGTCCAGGCATTTGCGTGAAATTTTATCCCTTGTGTGTCTTTATAAAAGGCGTCACCGGATGCTTTATGAAAGCCCTCATTTTCGAAAAGCGCCTGCAGATGTGCCAAACGACGCACCGCTTTATGTTGTTGCGGGCGAGGATGCGTCCCGCATGGAGGCACAATATTGCCGGGCCTTCGCTGGCCGTCAACATGTCTGCCTGGAGAAACGACGCGTTGCAATCCTTATGCTCAAAAACACATTGTTTGCGTATTTCGAGGGTCCGGCGGTGTCTGTCTGCCCGCATGCAACGTCCGTCTTCGAGGGAAACGGAGGTCTGGCGAACTTCTTCCAGTGAATGCGCGGCTCGATTCTCCCTTCCCACGGGAATCAATTTTCAAGACAAAAGCAGGGGGATGTGGTAAAATAGAGGAATGAGAGCAGAAAGATTGTTGG
>CAJFUU010000316.1 GCA_904420265.1 uncultured Clostridia bacterium | reverse complement strand
TCGCCATCACCAACCTGCCTCCCCGCGCCATGATGGGCATTGATTCCTGCGGCATGCTGATCTCCGCCGTTCACCACGAAGCGGGCGAAGAAAGGCTCCATCTTTTGATGGTGGACGACCGCATCCCCGCAGGCGCGAAGCTGTATTAAGATTGGCTCAGGGCAAACGCCACACAGCGCAAAATCTGTTGCGGGCAATCTCTATTTGAGATTGCCCGCTCCGCTTGTAAAAAGTCTTTTTGACGGGCTGGCGGACGAGGAAGCAGCCCCCGCCAGATGCCACGCCTTTGGCGAAACTGCAGAATCCTGCAGATTCTGCGTCTTCTATCACTCCCGCCAATTTCCACTAAAATCTTACGCATTTTTAGACACGAAAACTGCAAGGAAACGATTCCAGCTCTGAGAAACAGGATTTCCCAACGCAAAAATCGCCTCGTCCCTGCCATACACGAGGCGATTTTGCCGATTTCCCCAATCGTCAAAATCGGCCGGCTTCTGCCGACTTGAGAACCTGCAGGATTTTCAACCTGCCGCCAGGTACGATTGGAGCGCGAAAGGGCTTCCGCCTTCTCGCGCTCTTTTTGGGCCTTTGACAGCCTGTGCAGGCAGTTTCTATTGGAGATTGCCCGCTTTTATCATTCCTGAAAGAGAAATTCAGGCGCGGCCAAGGACAGGTAGCTGAAAAACGCCGTCAAGTTTCGTCCATATCCAGGCTTCGCTCTGCGGGAACCGCGTCGCGCAAAAAGCGGAACACCGCCGAGTCGCGCACGGCTTGCCAAAAATCTTTTACGTCCGTAGACCAGAAGCAATTCGTTTCCAGCGCCAGCAATTCTTCTGTCGGTTCATAGAACAAGTCCATATGCAGTTGCGTAAACTCGTCTCCTTCCTCCTCGCCGGTAGTAAACTGGCGCACCAGCGAAACCTGAAAAGACGCGTCGGAAACAAAAAAGCCAAAATTGCCGCTTTCAAACAGCAGCATGTCCATTTCGGAATCAACAGGGATGCCGCACATCTCTGCAAAGGCGTCTACCGCCTGCGCAAGCGTGGCCCGCTCTCCAAGGCGGCTTTGCAAAAACTCCAGAAGTTCCATTTCCTCGCTCCTTTCCCGCGCTACGGTTTCATGGCCGGGTATATTTCAGCGCAATCCAGTCACAGGCCCGGAACACATCCAGACGACCCCTGGCCTTCTCCGGGCAGGAACATATCCTCAAGCAATTCCTTCCCCGCCGCGGTTTTGAAAATTTTCTCTTCCGCCGCGCGCACGGCCTGTTCGGAAGCGCCGTCTTCGTAGAGGTTGACGAGAAAATCCGCCTCCACCAATATCTGATTGTCCGCCCCGTCGATGGCGGTATAGGTATGATGGCGTCCCACCAGACAGGCCACGCGCGCAACGGCTTCTGCATCGTAACCGGCCTTGCGTAGAAGTTTTTCCGCCACGGGCGGGCCTTCCCTTTCCTGCAACGGACCGGCGCTGGAGCCGTATTTGCGTTCGGATACGCGGATACCCACATCGTGCACGATGGCGGCGGCCTCGAGAATCTCCTGTGTGCGCGCGTCCAGGCCCTCGCGACGGCCAATCAGAGCCGCGTAAGCCCACACCTTCCAGAAGTGCTCTGTATGCGCGCGGGGTCGCCGCAAAAATAGGCCGTGGTTTTCAAAAGCAGCGCGTCGCGCCTGTTCTCCATAGCGGTTCTCCTCAAATGCGCAGCCTCGACCTGCCGGGGAGCAGGTAGAATTCATAATAATACTCCCAGCCATCGTGCCATTCACGGCCCAGTTCGGCCGCTTGTTGCGTGCAGCTTGTGACGCAGCCAACCGTCAGCGCCAGAGAGAGAATCAGCGCAATGATGCTCAACACCAGCCCCGCCGTCGCATAGCGATGGCCCTTGTGTTTGGAAATGGCGCTGAAGATCAGGCCGAGCACGGAAAGCAGCAGCGAAAACCCTACCGTCCAAAAGAACACCAGCGCCAGTATGCCCAATACCAGGCCGGCCACGGACAGGCCGCCCGCGGGCCGTTGAGCGGGCGCATAGCCGGCGCCCTCCAGCCGGCGTCCGCCTGGGACGGTTCCCCGTCCGCAGCGCTTTCATCCGCGCCTCCCTGCGCGTTCAGAGGCGCGCCGCACCGGCCGCAAAATTTGTTTTCATCGTCGCAATAAGCGCCGCATTTTCCGCAATAGGCCACGTTCTCTTCCTCCTTCGGCAGTTTTCTATACTGTATCACAAAAAAATCGCCCTTGTCAATGCAAAAAGCGCGGCCGCCAAAAACCGTCTGGACGGCGCGGCCGTCTAACAGATGACCGGTCGGAAAAAATCGGAGGTACGTCATGACGAGCGAACGCTTTGCAAGGGAAATTGTGAATCTTACCGACACATTATATCGGGTGAGCTATTCCATTTTGCGCCAGCAGTGCGACCGCGAAGACGCGGTGCAAAGCTGTTTGGAAAAAGCCTGGAAAAAGCGCCATTCGCTGCGCGACGAGCGCTATCTCAAAACCTGGCTGGTCCGCATCCTCATTAACGAGTGCTACGATGTGCACCGCCGCCGTGCGCGCGAAATGCCCGGGGAAATTCCCGAGCGCGCCGCTCCGCCCGGCGCGGACGTGGAGTTGCACGACGCCTTGATGCGCCTGCCTGAAGAAGTGCGCACGCCTCTTGTCCTCCACTACATGGAGGGTTATGCCATTCAGGAAATTGCCTCGGCCCTGCGCCTTGCGCAGGGGACAGTCAAATCCCGCATGCGGCGCGGCCGGGCGATGCTGAAAACACTGCTGTCTGAGGAGGAATCTTTGTGAAAAAACGAGACTTCCGCAAAGCTTTTGGAACCCCGGACGCGGCTTTTGTCTCCACCGTGGAAAACACGCTCCGCAGACTGCGCGAGGAGGAGGAAAGACCCGTGAAACGCAAATTGCGATTCAGCGCGGCCATTGCCATAGCCGCCTGTCTGATTCTCACAGCGGTGGCCTTCGCTGCCGCCAACCATTGGGGCCTGTTCGATTTTCTGGACCACAAGCCGGGCGGCAGCGGCGTATTGCCGGAAGCCGCAGACATCGTCGCCACCGACCCGCCGCAGGAAGGCGGCGCAGGGGAACTGGCTTCCTTCAAGCTGCGCGAGGCCGTGCATGACGGGGAGTATATCTACATGGTTGTGGAAGCGACGCCCAGGGAGGGTCTGCTTCTGTGCGGCCCGTCCTCCGGGCCGAAAGACCCGATGCGCGACCTGACCGGAGACGCTTCCCTTTCCATGACCATCGACGAATACGCCAGGCAGAACGACCTGCAAATGGCGTCCGTGCATATCGGCGCCTCCGGCGACGCGCTGGGCAACGGCTTCATAAACTCCATCGACTACCATATGGAAGAGGACGGCACATTGCTGGTGATGCTGGCGGGCACGGTTCCCGAAGGCGCCAGCGATACGTTCGCGGACGTGCTGCAGTGCAGCGTAACGCCGCTTGTACCGGCCATAGGCGAAGACGACGCCATCACCTACGGCTATTACGAGCCGGACGGGGACGATCCGGTCTACGCATCCACCGGCTACACGCTGGATCAGGAAAACCGGCAGGAGACGGAACTTTCCTTCACGCTCTCTCTCGCCGGGCCCTACGAAGCGCTCTACAGCGCGCAGAACGCCGAATACCCTCTGTGCGGCGTGCGCGTGGATTCCGTGGCATTCACAGCCTCGCCAATGGCCCTGTACTATGAGGTTCGCTTTACGGTCATCGACGAGACTGCCTATGCGGCGACTGAGGAGGGCGTGTGGTTCGAGTTCCTGGATGAAAACGGCGACGCTTTGCCGGGCGGCGCGACCTTAAGCGGCTCGATCGACCAGGAGGCGGACGGCTCCTTCGTGCAAAGCGGCTCGCTGGCCGCGCGCGAAGACATGCCCGAAACCGTAGTCCTGCGCGCCTACAACTGCTGGACAAAGGAGCGTTACGAAACCAACGAACTGACGCTGAACCCTTGAACTTTCCACGGCCCGGGGCGCTCCGATTGGACGCGAATGGGCCAACCCCTGGAACGATACGCGGCGGGATTTTTCCCGCCGTACCAATCGAAAGGACATAAGCGACATGAACAGGACGATCAAAACGCTCCTTTCCCTGACCCTTCTTTTCGCCATGGCGCTGAGCGCCCTGTCCGCCCGCGCGGAGGACGCGCCTTTGCCGTTTGCCGGCCAATTGCCGGAAGCGGCGGAAATCGTCGTCACCGCCCCGCCGCAGGAAGGCAGCGAGGGTGATCTGGCGACCTTCCGCCTGCGCGAGGCTGTGTACGACGGGGAATACGCCTATATGATTGTGGACGTGACGCCCCGGGAAGGGCTGTTGTTGTACGGCCCGTCCTCTGGGCCGAAAGACCCGATGAGCGACCTGACCGGAGACGGTTCCATCCCCATGACCATTGACGAATACGCCGGAAAGAACGGCCTGCAAATGGCGTCTGTAGCCGTCTCCACCGCCCTGGAGGCGTTGGGCGAGGCGTTTATAAGTTCCATCGAATGCCACATGGAAGCGGACGGCACCCTGGTGCTGATGCTGACGTGCAAGGTAGATGGCAACGACGGCGCCGCGCTTGCGGGCACGCTCCAATGCAGCGTATCGCCGCTGATTCCATCTGCGAACGAGGACGACGCCATCCCCTACGTCTATTTTGACGGCGATGGAGACGAGCCCATCTACGCCTCCACCGGCTATGCGCTGGATCAGGAAAACCGTCAGGAGACGGAACTTGCCTTCACGCTGGCCGATGCCGGAGGGTACGACGCGCTTACCAGCGCCCAAAGCGCCGAATACCCGTCGTGCGGCGTGCGCGTGGATTCTGTGAACCTGACCGCATCGCCCATGGCCCTGCACTACAAGGTGCGCTTTACCGTCACCGACAAGGCCGCCTACACGGCCACCGAGGACGGCGTGTGGTTTGAGTTCCTGGACGAAAACGGCGACGCGCTGGCGACGATGAGCGCCAACATCACACAGTTGGAAGACGGTTCCCTTGTGCAAAGCGGTTCGCTGGCCGCACAGAGCGATCTTCCCAAAACCGCGATCCTGCGCGCCTATAACTGCTGGACAAAGGAACGCTATGAAACCAACGAACTGACGCTGGAACCCTAAGCCTTGCGCAATCCGAAGCGCTTCGGTTTGGCGGGAGGTTCGCGCCGGGCAAGGCGCACAAGTTTGCCTGGACGCGAACGGGCCGCTGATGACGCGCCCGGAGTAATTGCACGCCCCCCTGAAACACCGTGCGGCGGGAAACTCTCCCGCCGCGCTGAACGAAAGGACAAGAGCAACATGAACAAGACGATAAAATCGCTTCTTTCCCTGATGCTTCTCTTGGCAATGGCGCTGTGCGCGCTGCCCGCCCGCGCGGAGGAGGCGCTCATGCCGCTGGCCGATCAATTTCTCTATGAACCCGATGAGGGCGAGGAAAACGCCGAGGTCACCCGCGCCGCCAACGCCGCCTATCGGGAGAAAATCGCTTCGCTGGCGCGGGATTCGGATGTGGTTTGCGAAAGCGAAACCCTGCGCTTCGAAATCGGGCAGACGCTGGCCATGGATGATTTTACGGCGCTGACTTGGCGCGTGACCAATTTGACGGATAAGACGGTTTTCATTTTTACCAGCGAGTTTTTCGCCACCTTCAGCGGCATTGAATACGATGTTTGCGGCGGATTGCACTGGAACAACCTCGTTCTGGCCCCGGGCGCAAGCGTTAACGCCCGCTTCCACGGCGTACTGTGGTCGCACTTTGAGCCGGGCCAAGGAGAATTCGCGCTGGAAATGAAGATATACGACGTTTCGCAGGATGCGGAGGAGATTGCTGCGCTGGTGGAGGGCGGCGGGGAATTTTTCCCCGAGGAAAGCGAATGTCCGCTGTTGGAGGAGGCGCGCCTGGCCGTGCCGGTGACGATGGAGGCGGGAGAAGTGCGTTCGGCCCTCGCAGACGGACAGCCCCTGGAATGGGAAATGGACGGCTATGTATTGCGCGTGACGCAGGCGGACATGAGCGACGTGGGCGCGCAGTTCGCGCTGGAGCGCATTTATGAAAGCAAGGACGCGGCGCTGGCCGATTCGCCCCTGGGCGACAGCTTTTGGAGTTATGAACTGCTGAGCGCCGACGGCGCAAAGTGGGTTTCCACGGCTTTTGGCAACATTCCTGATGATCCGGTCGAGTTGGAAGACGGCCGCTGGGCCTGGCAATATTCCACCCGCGTATACTACATGCTTTGCCAGCCGGAAGCGGTCGTTCTGCGGGCAAAGCGATATGAAGGCAACGGATATGATGAAAGCGCAAATGAAGATGTGGTGTTGAAATTTGCGTAAGGTATCGCCCGGGAAATTGTTTTCCGGGCGTCAGCTTGTCAAAAAGGCGGGAGATCGAGAGGGCGGAAGCCCTTTCGCGCTTTGAGCGTACCCGGCGGCGTGTGCGCCGGGGCGTTTTTCGCGTCGGGAAATCCTGCTTCCCAGAGCCAAAATTGCTTCCTGGCAGTTTCCGCGCCTGGAAATCCGCAGGATTTCAGCGCAAACAGGCAGGGGCCGGCGGCGCAGAATTTGCAAAATCCTGCTGTTTTGCCAAAGGCGAAACCGCCACGGCTCAAATTGAAAACCCGAGCCACGGCGGCCGACGGTGGGGATACTCCCCGTCCTCTAAGCTTGGGAAACGATTTCCCGGGCGTATTTATGCAACGCCGCACTGGGCAGGGATGAAAAAGACGCGCTCCGTCTTTCGCGGCATGAAAGCGTTTCAGCGGAAATAGGGCCTATGCAGCGGTGGCAGAAACGCGCGGAAAACCACGGCCTGACAGTTTTTCGCAATGTGGGAAAGAGCGGCGGTTCGCAGCGCATGATCTCCGCCGGTTATTGAGAGGTTATTGATTCTGCGAATCTATGTATGGGCGCGGCGGCCTTCAGCGCTGCCGGTATTGATGTGCTATTTCATGCGTGGGTACAGCGGCCTTCAGCGCCGCCGATGCCGGGGCGTTACAGGCGTGAATCGCCGCCCGGCCGTTGGGCCTTGATTCGGCGCAAGCAGCGCCATGAGCATGAAAAACCGCTTGCCTCAGGGAGTTGCCCCGTTCCCGGATTTCTTAATCTCAGGTAAAGCGCGTTGTTTCCCCGTTTTTCATTCCTTCCGGCGTTCAGCGAAGCAGGGCGGGCTCCTGCAAAACCCGAAATCCTCCCGCGCTTGCTGCGGTTCTGGTTTCAATCGCCCAATTTTCTCCAGCAGCGCCGCTTTTCCGCAGCCTTTGCCGGCAACAGGGCGTGCCCCCACAAGTTGGCCTGACGCCAGGCTGCTGCCGTTTCGATTTTATCTGCTCGCTTCAGATTCTGGGCCGCGCCTTTCCTGCGCTTGTGATTTTGCTTTCATGACATCTCCCGCTTTTGCGGACAACGGAGAACCGCAGCGTTTATGGGGTTTCATATCTTATACAGAAGGCGTGGCCCTTCGGCCTTTAGCGTGCGATGCGGTATGGAGTTTATTTTTCGGCAGCGTTCAGGTCTAGACGCTTGTCATATCAAAAGCGGTTTTGCCGCCGTTCTGATGCGTTTTGTATGTATGGCGGAAATTGCATGGTTTGGGGCTTGCGTTGTCATTGTTTTTTTGGCGTGGGCCGGGCATTGGCGGTTGCATGATGCTGCTTGCCTACGGCAAGGGCGCGCAGGGGTGCAAAGCGACGCTGCTTGCCCCTTTGGGGCAAGGGCGCTGCGGGGAGGCGCGCCCGGTCGGCTGTTTTTGGCAGGCAGGGGATGAGCGGCAGGTTTGGGCATGCAAGGTATTGTTTGCCGGACGCGCCGGAGTGTGGGGGCCACGGCGGGCTCTGCCCGCTCCCGCTCAATGGACTCGTCCCTTGAGAATCCCATTGGCTGCCGCGCTTTCTCCAATGCCGCAACACGCGCCGGACGGTCCCTGCTCGTGGGCCGTCCGGCGCGTTTTCTCCTCTCTCCCTGTCAGAAATGCAACAAAGAACCCCTGCCCTCTATTCGCGAGGCAGGGGTTCATCGCTCATTCGCGGCAGCTCCGGCTGCCGGCGCCGCCGACCGGGCTTAGGGAGCGGAGTTAATGGTATCGGAAATGCGTTTTTCCATGGCCTCCATGCCATAGCGGTCGATCTCGCCCTTGTCCTTGGGCCCATGGGTGAGACAGCCCGCGCCGCCGATGCAGCCGCCATTGCAGGCCATACCCTCGATGAAATTGAAGTCCTTGGCGCCATGGCTGGCCTTGAGCAGCGCCATGCGGCAGGCCTCGATACCGTCGCAAGGCAGCGCTTTTACGGTGAAGTTGAGGTTTTGCTCATACACGGCTTCGGCCACGGCGTCGCTGACGCCGCCGCTGCGGGCAAAGATGCGGCCATAGTAGGAGGCGTTGTCCAGCACGTCTTCTTCGAGTTGGGAAATATCAATATCCAGCCCGTCGATGAGCGCCTGCAGTTCTTCGAAGGTGAGCGCGCAATCGACATACTGCTTGATGCGCTCCTTCTGCACCTCGGCCTTCTTGGCGGTGCAGGGGCCGACGAAAATGATTTTGCAGGTGGGGTCGGATTCTTTGATATACTTGGCGATCATGGCCATGGGCGAAAGGTTGGTGGAAATGTGTTCCTTGAGTTTGGGGAATTCCGTTTCCACATAGTGCACAAACGCCGGGCAGCAGGAACTGGTGAGGAAGCCCTTTTCGGCGAGCTCCTGCGCCTCATGCCAGGCGACCATGTCCGCGCCCATGGCAGCCTCGACCACGCTGAAAAAGCCCATCTTCTTCATGGCGGTGATCACCTGACCCACCTTGGCATAGCGGAACTGGCTGATGATGGAGGGCGCGACCACGCCGTAGACGCGGGGGCCGCCCTTTTCGGTGCTTTCGCGCAACATGCGAATGGCGTCCAGGATGAACGACTTGTCCACCGGCGCGCCAAAGGGGCACATATAGACGCAAGCGCCGCAGGATGTGCACTTTTCTTCGTCGATTTTGGCGATTTTGCGCTCGTCCATGTGGATGGCCTTGACCTTGCATGCCACTTCGCAGGGACGCTTGCGGCTGACGATGGCGTTGTAGGGGCATACCGAAGCGCAGCGGCCGCACTCGACGCACTTGGCAGGGTCGATGTGCGCCTTGAGGTTGCGGTCAAAGCTGAACGCTCCCCGCGGGCAGGCCGCCTCGCAGCGATGCGCCAGACAACCGCGGCACATGTCCGTCACCTGATAGGTGCTCACCGGGCACTCGTCGCAGGCGATGTCGATAATCTTGATGATGTTCTTATCGCCCTTTTCCCCGCCCATGGCCAGTTTCACGCGCTCGGCGGCGATGGCGCGCTCCTTGTAAACACAGCAACGCATGGTCGGCTCCGGGCCGGGGGCGATGGTCTTGGGAATATCGAGATATGCCTCCTGCAGGTTGTCCGCATAGGCATGGCGCACAACCTCGCGCAGCACCTCGTACTTCAGTTTCTGGACGTTGGTGTCGAAAATCCGCATGGCTTCCTCCCTCAGTGCTTTAGAAGTAACTCACCTTGATACGCTTGCCCATCTTTTCCAGGCACTTGGCCAGATTTTCGATGAGCTGTATCTTGATGCCGAAGGTGATCGGCAGGTCGGGATTCTGGTGTGCCGGGTTGATGGCCCTGCCCACAAAGAAGTTGATGTCCGTGGCCTTTTCAAACAGCTTCTGGGCAATCAGCGACGCGCCGTCCTTTTTGCTGGTCCAATCGGCGGAAGTGTCCTTGCCGGCAAGGAAGTCCTCGCCCAGCTTGAGCACCTTGGAAATCGTCACCACGCCCTCGGTGACCAAATCCACGCCTTCCAGCTTGGAGATGGGCGGTACCTCGGGGTCGAAATAGTCCAGCGTGGGAACAAGCGGCTTGCCCAGATAACGCGAGGCGATGTTGGACGTGGTGCCGCCGCAGACGATCTTTTCACCCTCCTTGGCAAAGAAGAGGTTCATCATCTTGATGTCGTTCTTGGGATCCGCCGGCGGGCCGATGACCAGATTGACGCTCTGGCGC
>CAJFUU010000315.1 GCA_904420265.1 uncultured Clostridia bacterium | reverse complement strand
CCAAATCGGAGCGGATTTTTACGCGCGCGACGCCATGGCCACCGTGCGCGTCGCGGAAGCTGTGTTTGAGGAAGCGCGTTAAACATGCCTATGGCATACGCGCGTACGGTTTCGCGGCGACGCCTGCAAATGCGCCTCCTTGTCTTTGTCGCCCTTCCCCGGATTGCCGCACCCCGCGCCCAGCTCCACAGCCGCCGTGCGCGTCTGCGGAAACCGCGTTTGAAGAGATGCGTTAAACGCACCTTGACGCACGTACAGTTTCGCGGCAACGCCCAGAATGCGCCTCCTTGCCTTTGTGGCCTTCCCCGGATTGCCGCCCTCCGCGCCCAATCCCATGGCCGCTGTGCGCGTCTGCGGAAACCGTGTTTGAAGAGATGCGTTAAACGCACCTTGGCGTGCGTACGGTTTCGCGGCGACGCCCGCAAATGCACCTCATTGCCTTTGCGACCTTTCCCGGATTGCCGCGTCCCGCGCCCGATCCTATGGTCACTGTGTGCTCGCGGAAGCTGTGTTTGAGGGGGTACATTAATGTTCCAAGGCCTCGCTGCGAAGTGCGCTAAATGCGCCCTGTAGAGGCTATGTGAAATTCCCTGCCGCGGTGGCGCCTGTCCGTCGCTTGCATACCGGACGGAAGCCGCGGCGCTTCCTGAAAAGGCCTCTCTCGCCGCATCGCGGCAAGGAATTTTCCTTTTCGAAGGCCTGTGGTTGCGCAAGGAACGCAGGCAATGCGCTCCTTGCCTGCGGCGTTTGCGCCCGGCGCTTACCGGCGCGCATCCCGGGCGTGCGTGAACTTTCCGGACCGGAAATACGTCCAAGAGATGAAAAAAGCAAACGGCTCGTATCGCTCCGTCGGCAACGCGGGCGTTGCGATGAAACAAATGAAGAAGAAGGGGGATGCCCATGCGACGCGCTATAATTCTATTTTTATTTGCGCTCATTCTGTCCGTGCCGTTTATGGGCGCGGCCGAAGAGTGGACTTTTGGCGAAAGCGCGGAGGTCGTCGAAGAGGCCTCGGGTACGACGCTGTATATCGTCAACTGCGAAGAATCCGTGACGTTGCGCGCCGCGCCCTCTTCCGAGGCTGAGGCGCTGGCGCAAATCTCGCTCGGAGCGGCGGTAACCTGCTACGGCGATGTGGAAAACGACTTCAGCGAGGTGGAATACCAGGGCATGCGCGGCTATGTATCCAGCCGTTACCTCGGTTGGAACAGCGCGCCCGCCGTGGTGGAAGACGCCGCTGGAGAAACCATGTACGTGGTCAACTGCACGCAATACGTCAATCTGCGCGCCCAGCCCAACACCTCGTCAGAAATTCTGGCACAGGTTCCCCTGGGAGCGGCAGTGACGGCCTACGAAAGCGACGGCTCCTTCCATCGCGTCCTTTATGCGGGCATGGAAGGCTATGTGGCGAGCGAATACCTGTCCTCCTCGCCGCAACCCTTCAGCGCATACCTGGGCGACGATCCAGGCTACAGCCGCCTGGGCACGGATTCCGTTGAGGCCTATGCCTCCAGCGAGCAGGTGGACCAATACGGCTATTATGCCGCCTCCAACGCCAACGATGCCGACCCCTCCACCGCCTGGGCCGAGGGCGCGGATGGATTGGGCGAAGGCGAATGGCTGTCTCTCTTTTTTGACGAGCGCATGGTGGCGGGTTTCGCCATCCAGGCGGGGTATCAGCGCTCGGCAGAAACCTACAATGGCAACGCCCGCCCCGCGCAAATCTGTATCAGCGTCGCCGGGGAAGACGACTGTCTGCTCATGCTTGCCGACAGCCGCGGCGAGCAGGTCGTCCTCTTTACGCGCCCGGCGCTCACGGACTTTCTTTCCATCGAAATCGTCAGCGCTTACAGCGGTTCGAACTACGCCGACACGTGTATCAGCGACGTGCGCATCCTGCTGGCGGAATAAGCGCGTTCAAGCGGCTGCGGCCCGGCAGAGGCAGTCAGGGCAATTACTCGATTTTTCCAAGCAGAAACGCGTTGTACGCCTTGTCGGCGATCAGCTTTGTACTGCCGTAATCAATGCCCGCGCCCACCAGCGCGCCGGCAACGGGAACGACCTTGACGAGATTGACCGCGCCCTTGGTGCCGAACTTGGTCAGCAGGCGAAAACCGACCTTT
>CAJFUU010000314.1 GCA_904420265.1 uncultured Clostridia bacterium | reverse complement strand
TCTTCGGCCGCACGGGCGGCATGATCCCCGGCGTGCGCGAAGTATATGACCAACTGATGAGCATGAAGGAGGGATTGTAATGGCGACCGTTTTCGAGCGCCCCAAGTTCCTCACGGATACGCCGTTCCACTACTGCCCCGGCTGCACCCACGGCATTGTCCATCGCCTGGTGGCCGAGGTGCTTTCGGAAAAGTTCAGGCAGGAAGACGTCATCGGCGTCGCGCCGGTGGGCTGCGCCGTGTTTGCCTACAACTATTTCAATTGCGATATGTATGAGGCCGCGCATGGCCGCGCCCCGGCCGTCGCCACGGGCGCCAAGCGTGCGCAGCCAAACAAAATCGTCTTCACCTATCAGGGCGACGGAGACTTGGCCTCCATCGGCATGGCCGAGATCGTCCACGCCGCTACGCGCGGGGAGAAGATTACCGTCATCTTCATCAACAACGGCATTTACGGCATGACCGGCGGCCAGATGGCCCCCACAACGCTGATTGGCGAAAAGACCACCACCTCGCCTTACGGGCGCACGGCGGAACTCAACGGCAATCCCATCCATGTGTGCGAAATGCTCGCCACGCTTACCGGCCCCAGCCTTGTCGCCCGCGTGAGCGTGCACGATGTCAAGAACGTGCTGAACGCCAAAAAGGTCATCGCCAAGGCGTTTGAGCACCAGGCCGAGGGCAAAGGCCTTTCGCTGGTGGAAGTGCTCTCCACCTGCCCGACCAACTGGGGCAGAAGCCCGCAGGAAGCGTTGAAGTTTGTGGCCGAGCGCATGGTGGAAGAATACCCGCTGGGCATCTTCAAGGAGGTCTGAAGCATGAATCTGCAAATGATTTTCGCGGGTTTCGGCGGCCAGGGCGTACTGCTCATGGGCCAGCTGATTGCCTATGCGGGCATGGTGATGGGCAAGGAGGTTTCCTGGATGCCCTCTTACGGCCCGGAAATGCGCGGCGGCAGCGCCAACTGCTCGGTGGTTGTCTCCGACGAGCCGGTCGGTTCCCCCCGCGTAGAGGACGCCGATGTGGTGGTGGCGATGAACAAGCCTTCGCTGGCGGTGTTTGAAAAGAGCGTCGTCCCCGGCGGCCTGCTCATCTACAACAGTTCCCTGATCGACGTAAAGCCCACCCGTACCGACATTCGCGTGGCGGCCATCCCCGCCAACGATATTGCGGCGGAACTGGGCAGTGCAAAGGTGACCAACATGGTCATGCTCGGCGCGGTGGCGCAGCTTACCGGCGACTTCACGGCAGAAGAGCTGGTGGACGCGATGCGCCACAAATTCGGCCCCTCCAAGGAGCACATGATGCCCAAAAACCGGGAGGCCATTGAGCGCGGCATGGCGGCGGCGAAAGGCTGATTCAATGCTTTTGGCAGTCGGCGATATTATCAAAATGAAGAAGGCGCATCCCTGCGGAAGCGATTTGTGGAAGATCACGTTCGTGGGTTCAGACATCAAGATGCGTTGCGAGGGTTGTGGAAGGGTCGTCATGTTGGAACGTCCTGTGTTTGAAAAGCGGGTGCGGCGCTTGGAGCGCGCCGCATCCGACCCTGGCAATGCGGAGGATGCGGAATGAAACGTGCTCTTTCCTGGTGCGCCTGGATCGCAGGCGCGTTGGTGGTGGGTTACCTGCTGCGCACATACGTGATTGGTACGGCGCGCGTGGTGGGCAGTTCGATGGAACCGACGCTCTATAGCGCGGATATCGTGGTCGTTACCAAATTCGATTACTGGTTCTCCGGTCCGGAGCGCGGCGATGTGGCGCTGTGCCGCCTTCCCGAGCACAGCGAAACGGAGACGTATCTGAAGCGCGTGGCCGCCGTGCCGGGCGATACGTACGCCATCCTCAACGGCGTCGCTTATTTGAACGGCGTGGAGGCCGATGAACCTTATGCCACGGGTACCGAAGCCTGCGAGGATTTTGAGGTTACGCTTGCCGAGGACGAATATCTGGTATTGGGCGATAACCGTCTGGAAAGCTACGACAGCCGCGCCGCGGATGTAGGCGTGCTTTCCCGGTCGGATTTCATCGGCCGCGCCCGCATCAAGGTGTGGCCCGTGGAACAGCTTTTTCGCGGCATCTATTGACGGAAGTGAGGAAATGACAGTGAACGACGAAATCAGGCGGGAAGACGAGACCGAAACGCGGCCGGAAGACGCTTCCCAGGCCCGCCGCGCGGCGCGCAGAGGGGCCGGCAGGCAGGAAAAGCCCAAAAAGAGCGTGGGACGCGAAATTCGCGAGTGGGTGATCGCCCTGGCCGCGGCGGTGTTGATCGCGCTTTTGGTTCGCACGTTCCTGTTCACGCTTATTCGCGTGGACGGCAATTCCATGTACGATACGCTGTTGGACGGCGAGCGGCTGTTCGTCTCTGTGCTGGATGTGCGCCTTGGGGGCGTGGAGCGCGGCGATGTGGTCATTTGCCACTATCCCAACCGCACCACCACCGGCCTGTTCGGCATTGAAACGCAACTCAACTTCGTCAAGCGCGTGCGCGGTGTTCCGGGCGACGTGGTCGAGCGCAAATACAATGTCACCTACATCAACGGCGAGGCCATTGACCCCGAGTCGGCCGCGAATCCCGCCTATTACCCCAACGGCCATCCGGACGATTACGGGCCGTATACGCTGGGAGAAGACGAGTATTTTGTGGTGGGCGACAACATCTATGACAGCCACGATTCCCGCGACTGGCACGACAGCCGCATGCCCAGCGATGATGTCGGCCCCATCACCAGCGATATGATCGTTGGCAAGGTGCGCTTCGTATTCTGGCCGCTCAGCGACATCCGCACGGTGGAGTAGTTATATGCATAAGCGGCAAAAAAAACTCGTTCGCCTGCTGGCGCTGGTTCTGGCGGCGTTGCTGGTGCTCAGCGCGGTGGTGTCCATCTTCCTTACGTCCGCACATGCGGAGGAAGTTGCGGATGCCGACCGCTATACCCTGGATGTGGAATTTTTCGAAGAAGAACAGGCGCTGCGCATCCGGCAGCGCCTCGTCTATACCAACCGCAGCGGAGAAAGGCTCGACCGCGTCGAGTTTTCCGTTTACGGCAATATGTTTCGCCGCCAAAGCGCGCTGATGTACGAAACGGACGCGCTTGCCGACGTGCTTCCCGCTGGCTATGTTCCCGGCGGCATAGCGCTTGCACAGGTGTTGGTGAACGGCGAGGCCGCGGATTGGGGCATGGTGGGCGAAAGTGAGCTGTTTTTGCGCGTTGCCTGCGATTTGGAAAGCGGCGAGACGTGCGAATTCTTCTTCGATTACACGCTGCTGCTCACCCAAAACGCCGCTTCGTTGGGCGTGGGGGAGAACGACTGGCGGTTGCGCGGTTTCTATATGCAGGCGCTGCGCTATGAAAACGGCGCTTTCGTCGCCACGGATCCCCTGCAACATACAAACTACGTCTACGCCGGCCGCGCCGACTATGAATTGATCGTCACCTTGCCGGAGCGCTATCTGCTTGCCGGCCCAGGGAATTTGGAAGCGCAGGACAACGGCGACGGCACCTGCACCTGGACGCTTTTTGCCTCGGATTTGCGTGAGCTGTGCGTAAGCGTTGGCATGCGCTGGCGCGAATACACCGGCGAAACCACTTCCGGCACGCGCGTGCGCGTGCTTGCCGCCAGCCGCTCCGGCGGGCCGGAGGCGTTGGAAACGGCGCTGGAAGCGCTGGAGATTTATGAAGGCTGGTTCGGCGCGCTGGCATGGGATGTGACCATCGCCCAGTCCGATTACGCGCTGGAGGCGCTTTCCCTGCCGGGTCTGGTCTGGGCAAACGAGGGGGAACTCTTCGACGATCTGGCCCTGCGGCGGGCGCTGGCACGGCAGTTTTTTGGCTATGGCGCCTATGCGATGCCTACGCAGGATGCCTGGCTTTCGGAAGTGACGAGCGAGTATGCTGCCTATCTCGTCCTTGAGGAAACCGAGGGGCGAGAGGCGTTTTTGGAAGCGCTCAACGGCGAGGTATTGCCCTCGGCGCAGTTCATGCTGCCCGGCGGATTGGAGATTACCAGCGACGCCTCTCTTTTCAGCGCCAGCGAATATACCACCATCGTCCGCGAGCGCGGCACGCTGGTGATGCACGAAATGCGCGTCGCCATGGGGCGCGAGGCGCTGCTGGAGGGCCTGCGCCTGTTTTATCAGCGCGGTCTTGAGGCGGATGTTATGGGCGAATACGATCTTGTTTACGCCTTTGACGATGCCAGCGGCAGAAGTTGGGAGGCGTTTTTGACAGACTGGCTGTTCAACGTTGCCGACTACTATCAGGAGAGTTATACCATTGACGCCATAGAATAAAACTTTAGTCTGTTTTGACAGAAAAAGACAAAAACAGACCGAAGTTTATAAAATTAGGCGCGTTCACGAGACGCAGCGCGCTTTTCCACGTGCCGGCGGATACAGTCGAAACTCTCCTGGCTGATGACATGCTCTATGCGGCAGGCGTCCTCAGCGGCCGTTTCCTCGCGCACGCCCAGGCCCACAAGCCATCCGGTGATGAGCAGATGGCGCTCCAATACCTGCTCGGCTTCGCGCAAGCCGTTCGGCGTGAGTGTGAGCAGGCCGTGTTCGTCCATTTCCACCAGACCGAGCCTGCGCAGGTTGCCCATGGCTACGGAGACGCTCGGCCGCGAAAAGCCGAGATGGTTGGCTACGTCCACAGAGCGCACATAACCGTGTTTTTTCTGGAGCATGAGGATGGCCTCAAGGTAGTTTTCCCTGGATTCGTGCACCTTCATGGCGCCGGCACCTCCTGAAAATCGCGCTATGACCATGATAGAGGAAAAATAGCCCGCTGTCAAGCCCGCGGGCGGAAGGAAGCGTTATGGAACAGAGAGTATCGGGACCTCGGCTGAAGATGTGGCAGGGCTGGGCGGCGGTGGCGTTCGCGGCAGTGTTTTTGTTTGCGGCGCAGTTCATACTGTCTTTTTTACAGTACACGCTGACGTATTTTCGTATTCTGAGCGCGCAGACTGCCTATACGATCGCTTCGGTAGCCTATTGGGTGTTGGGCGGCTTATTGGGACTGAAATTTTTGCGGGATTACGTGCTGAACTACCTCTATACCGCCAATACCAAGCAGCTGCGCATAGAGCGCGTCTATGGCCCGGGGCGGCCGCGCTTTGTCGAAGACGTGTACTTCAGCCGCCTCAAGTCGATGGGGGAAGTGGAGGAGCTGAAAAAGCGCTTTCCCGGCGCGAAAGTCGTACGCGCCACGTTGCGGCGGGAAAAACTGCCTGTCAAGGCGCTGGCTTATGACACAACCGAAGGCGTAAAGCTGCTCTTGTTCCAGCCCAATGAGGAAATGTGGGCGCATCTGCTGGCTGTGTTTCGAAAGAAGTAGAGACGAAAAAAGCGCCGCCTCGGCCTTTTGAAGGTCGGGCGGCGCTTTTGTTCCGCGCAGAGGGCGCATAAAGCGCGTTATACAACGCTGCGAAGATTGGAAACGCGTTTCCGAGCCGTGCGACAGGGCTTTCGCCGGCACCGTTTGCGATGGGGCAATGATACCCGGGAAGCGTGGCAGACTGGAGGGAATTTGTATTGGAAACCGGCAAACAGCGCTTTTGCACATCGGAAAAAGGTGCGCCGCAGGGGTTCCCGGGAAGCGTGCGGCGCCTGCAGGGAAGCGCAACGGGGAGACGGTTTTTGAGGGAGTGATAAAGAGCACTCTTGCTCATGGGCGAAAAGTGTATCACGCAGAGAGATTTCCGGCAGAGGCGGCGCTTGCGAGGAAGTATAACTGCGAGGCGATTTGTATTGGACCGGGTAAAAGCGTTTTTGCACATCGGAAAAGGTACGCTGCAGAAGGGCTTTCGGAAGTGTGCAACATGCGCGCTCTTGTGGGGAATTTGTTGCCGAAAGCGTGGGACTTCTGGGATGAGTCTGGCGCTTACGGGGAACGAAACTGTGAGGAGATAGATCGGCGACCTGTCAGCGAAGGGCCTACATATGGGCGATGAAGTATACTGCGCAAAGAGATTTCCGGGATGCTAAGGTGCTTGCGGGGAGCGAAACTGCGAGGGGATTTGCATTGGGATCTGTCAAGCGATGTGCTTGTCTATGGGCGATGAGGCAGGCTGCGAAAGGAGGTTCCGGGATGCTACGGCATTTGTAGGGGGCAAAACGGTGAGGGGTTTTCCTCGAAACCTGGCAAATGATGCGCTTTGCCCATGGGCGATGAGGTACGCTGCGAAAGGGGCTTCCGGGATGCCACGGCATTTGTAGGGGGCAAAACGGCGAGGGGTTTTTCCTCGAAACCTGGTAAACGATGCGCTTACACGTGAAGAGAGGTTCAGTGCGCTGGGCGGTTGGCCCTGAGATGCGAGGAGGGAATGGATTTGCCACTGGCACTGTTTCAGAGTGTGTTTTGCGCCTGCGCGTATATTGGCCGTGACCGCCGGAAAAGTTTTGATAAAATCTATTCTCCAAATTCAGAGCGTTGCCAAAGGCCTCAAACACAAAAGCTGCCTTGGCAAGCATAGAAGTATTTATGCTCGCTGCAACAGCAGCATTTACAGCTTGTGGGCGCTTGTGTTCATATAAGATTTGTCTGCCAGTTTGCCGTCTTGACTTGCAGGCTTTCTCGTCACTTAGTCTGTCTTGCATTCCCTATGGGAGATGACCTTTCTGCGACTCCACAAGCGCGAGCGCGCCATGGTCTGGCAAAACCCTCCAAAAAGGAAGGATTCGCAGCGTTTCTACGGTCGGGGCCGCAGGAAAACAGTGAAAATTCATTCTTACCGGGAATATGCGTCTCAGAAACGGTGCTTTTCACGGCGGAAGGGGCGGTCATTTCGCAAAAACCGGAACCTTCCGTCAGGATGCTCTTCTCAAAAGAGCGTTTTGCCGCTTTTTCGACAGCCTGAAGCGCGCAGGGCGCGTCTCTTTTGCATGCACCGCTCCGACTGGATGGCTTGTGTCCAACCATGGCTCCTGATGTGCCCCTGCTGCGTTCGCTCCGGCGCATACAAAAACGTGCGGCAGTGCTTTTTTAGATCGCGCGTCCCCGCCCCGGCACAAAAAGGGGCGGGAACAGGATGCTGCAGGCCTTTCCAGCGCGCTTAAACGTCCCCGGCCTGCCGGTGTTGCGACTTTTCCGCGCTGAAGCCTTCGGGATAGCGGTTTTTGAGTTTTTCGATATTGCGCTCCAGCACTTCGTCCAGGTCGACGCCCAGGGCCGTAGCCGTTTCAGCCAGATACCAGGCCACGTCGCCCAACTCTTTGATCAGGCCGTCGCGGTCCAACGCATGGCCCTGCGCCAGGTGCTTTTTGACGATGTCGATGGCCTCGCCCGCTTCGCCGCACAGGCCCATAACGCCGTTGATGAGCACGTCGCGTCCGTTCAGGGCCGGGTTCATCGTGCGGCTGGCCAGCTTTTGATATTCGTTTCCGGTCATATGTGTTCCTCTTTCTCCGAAAAGTCCACAAAGGCCGCCTTCCGCGTGGAAAGGCGGCCTGCGCGTTTGCTTATTTGGCGAAATCCACCGCGCGCGTTTCGCGGATGACGTTGACCTTGATCTGTCCGGGATACTCCATTTCGCTCTCGATGCGTTTGACAATCTCCCGGGCCAGTACCAGCGTGCCGGCGTCGTTGACATCTTCGGGCTTGACGATGATGCGCACCTCGCGCCCGGACTGGATGGCGTAACAGGTTTCCACACCCTCGAAGGAGTAAGCGATGGATTCGAGTTTCTCCAGCCGCTTGATGTAGTTTTCCAGCGATTCGCGCCGCGCGCCAGGACGGGCGGCGGAGATGGCGTCCGCGGCCTGAACCAGCACGGCTTCGACCGACTGGGCTTCCACATCGCCATGGTGCGCCATAATGCAGTTGACCACCTGGTCGTTCTCGCGGAATTTCTTGGCCAATTCTGCGCCGATGGTGACGTGCGTACCTTCAACCTCGCGGTCGATGGCTTTGCCGATGTCGTGCAAAAGCCCGGCGCGCTTGGCAATTTGCACGTCCGCGCCCAGTTCGGCGGCCATGACGCCGGCCAGATGGCTGACCTCGATGGAGTGGCGCAAAACATTTTGGCCATAGCTGGTGCGGTAGCGCATGCGGCCCAGCAGCTTGACCAGTTCCGGATGGATATTGTGCAAATTGGTTTCAAACACGGCCTGCTCGCCGGCCTCGCGGATTTGCTGATCCACCTCGCGGCGGGCCTTTTCCACCATTTCCTCAATGCGGGCGGGGTGGATACGGCCGTCCATGATGAGCTTTTCCAGGGCAATGCGGGCGATTTCGCGGCGCACCGGGTCAAACGCGGAAATGATGACGGCCTCAGGGGTATCGTCGATGATGAGATCAACGCCCGTCGCCGTTTCAAGCGTGCGGATGTTGCGGCCCTCGCG